>JAEYOX010000091.1 GCA_023411265.1 Bacteroidota bacterium
TATTTTTGCACATCATCGAAAAACTAATTCAGACTATATCGTCTGAAATACTTCCTCTTCTTATGAAAAAACTTCAAAACATCCTGATTTCGACTCGTACAATGGCAGTTTTGCTTCTGGTGTATGCTGCAGCGATGGGATATGCTACATTTATTGAAAATGATTATGGAACGCCTACAGCCAAAGCACTTGTTTACGAAGCCAAATGGTTCGAACTGGTGATGCTTCTTCTGATTTTAAATTTCATCGGAAATATTTCGCGATACAGACTTTGGAAACGGGAAAAATGGCCGGTTCTGGTTTTTCATCTCTCTTTCATTCTTCTGTTTATAGGCGGTGCCATTACCCGATACATCAGCTATGAGGGCATTATGCACATCCGCGAGGGGGAAACGTCTAACGAAATTATTACTGATAAACACTATTTTAAAATTCAGATTGAAGAAAACGGAGATGTTCTGAGCTATAAGGAAATTCCTTATCTCATGTCGCCGCTTCATAAAAATTTCAGGGCCAGTTATGATTATCACGGTAAAAAGATTTCTGTAAAAACACTGGACTACGTGCAGCGTAAAAAAGACAGTTTGATAGCTGATAATTCCGGGACTGAATACCTGCATTTCGTCTCGGCAGGAGAAAGAGGAAGGGTCAACTATTATCTGAGACCAGGCGAAAGCAAATCTTTGGGCGGAACTTTGGTAAGCTATAACAGGCCTATTGAAGGAGCGATTGAATTTAAGAGCGAAAACGGAAAATTGTTTATCAAAACTCCTGTTGATGCCAATTACATGGTCATGGCAACGCAGGACAGCGGAAGTGTGAAACAGAATGTGTATGAAGAGCTTTCGCTGAGAAGTTTATATACGATAAATGACACCCGTATTGTTGTTCCTGATGGACTTAAGAAAGGGAAACTTCAGGCTTTTGAAGGCGACAAAAAGAAAGATGAAGGTTTGCCGGACGCTCTAATGATAGAGGTTCAGGGTCCGAAAACAAAACAGAATGTAGAATTGGTGGTAGAACGGGGAAATCCCAATTTATTCAAACAGATTACGCTTGATGGAATGAATATCATGGTTGGTTTCGGTCCTAAGGTTTATACAACGCCTTTTGCCCTGAAACTGGACGATTTTGTTATGGAAACTTATCCGGGGAGCTCTTCTCCCAGTGCTTACGAAAGCCACGTTAAGATTATTGACGAAGGAAAAGAAACCCCCTATAAAATTTATATGAACAATGTGCTCAATCATAAAGGATACCGTTTCTTCCAAGCCAGTTTCGATGCTGACAGACAGGGAACTGTTCTTTCTGTAAATCATGATTTTTGGGGAACTTTAGTTACATATATCGGATATATTTTGCTATTTACAGCGATGTTTATTGTCTTTTTCTGGAAAGGAACGCATTTCTGGAAGCTCAATTCGATGCTGAAAAATATGAACAAAAAGAAAACTGCCACGGTAATTGCGCTTCTTTTCACCATCGGTCTTCATGCTCAGATTATTGAAACCCATGGAACTTCTGATGGCAGCCGAGACAATACCGCGATGACCTCCGGACAAAAGGGCACCCATGTTCACAGTGACGGAACCGTGCATGATAATGATGCCCATGCTCATGAAGAAACAACTGCATCTACAGCGGAAGTTCAGCCTCAACAAAATTCTGTTGCCCGTTCTTTTTCTGCCATGAGAACCATTTCTGCAGATGAAGCCATTGCCAAAAACAGAATTTCCCGGGAACATGCAGATAAGTTTTCATATCTCCTTGTGCAGAATTACTCGGGAAGAATTGTCCCGATGAGCACGCAGGCACTGGATGTGCTTCGGAAACTTTATAAAAAAAGCAAATTTACCGGTACAGACGGGAAATTCCTGACAGCAGAGCAGTGGTTTCTTTCTGTCAATACCGATACACCGAGCTGGACGATGGTTCCGCTCATCAAAGTGGGAACCAAAGGTGGAAACGAGCTGAAGAAAAAAACGAAAGCCAATGATGAAGGCTACACCGCACTCATGAACCTCTTTCCTTCCGATGAAAACGGAAATCTGAATTATGTTTTAGAGGAGGATTATAATATCGCATTTGCGAAAAAACCTGCCGAACAAAGCAATTATGATAAAGAAGTAATTGCTGTGAACGAAAGAGTTCAGATTTTCAATGAATTTTTCAGCGGGCAGTTTATGAGAATTGTCCCCGTTAAAAACGATCCGAATTCCACCTGGCATTCGTGGCTGGACCAAAATTTTGAACCGGACATGGAAAGCCAGAAAGTGATGGGTCCTTATTTTTCAGCAGTATTGGATGCACAAAGCACCGGCAACTGGGCTAAGGCAGATGCTGAATTGGTGAAATTATCAGATTATCAGCAAACCTGGGGGAAAAATGTAGTTCCGTCTGACGCACAGGTGCAGGTAGAAGTATTCATGAATAAAGTGGATATTAACTTCAGATTGCTCATTTTCTATACACTCATTGGTGTTCTTTTGGTCGTGTTGGGCTTTGTAGAGCTTTTCAGACCGAGCAGAATTTTAACGAAGATCATTACCGGCATCATGTATATTGGTGCTGTTGGTTGGTTTTTACAATTATTAGGGCTTATCGGAAGATGGTATATCTCCGGCCATGCACCCTGGAGTAATGGTTATGAAGCCATTGTATTTATTTCCTGGGTCGGAATTACCGCCGGATTTGCACTGTACAGAAACTCTAACGCTTTGATTCCGGCTGCAGGTTTTATGGTTGCGGTTATTATGATGGGCTTTGCACACGGAGGTTCTGCACTCGACCCTCAGATCACGCCGTTGGTTCCTGTTCTGAAATCCTATTGGCTCATTATTCACGTAGCCATTATTACGGCAAGTTATGGTTTCTTCGGGCTTTCGTTCGTTATTGCTATCATTTGTCTTATTTTTTACATTCTGGCTTCTAAAAGACTGTACAGACAACATAATGACAGGACAATAAAAGAACTCACGATTGTTTCGGAAATGTCACTTACTATCGGTTTATATGCCTTAACCGTAGGTACGTTTCTTGGCGGAATCTGGGCTAATGAATCATGGGGAAGATACTGGAGCTGGGATCCGAAAGAAACCTGGGCTTTTGTTTCGGTGATGGTGTATGCTTTTGTCCTTCACATGCGCTTGGTTCCTGGACTAAGAGGAAGATGGGCGTTTCACGTAGCAGCTATGGTAGCGATTTCAACCATTATCATGACGTATTTCGGGGTGAACTATTACCTGAGCGGACTGCATTCATATGCTGCCGGAGATCCTATTCCGGTGCCTATCTGGGTTTACCTCGGTGCTGCAGGGATGTTGGTGCTGGCATTAACTTCCTATCTTAAGTATAGAACTTTTCAAAAGAAATAATACATTAAAAGCCCCGAGCATCGGGGCTTTTTTATATTTTATATTCTCTGTTCTCAGTAACTCATTTGTACTATTTGTTTTGCATCCTGAGGACTGAGTTTTCGGTATTCACCCAACATCCAGTTTCTTTCGGTAAAAGTTTTTTCAACTCTTTCCGCACATCCATCATATGCTGTTGTATATTCAGAAAGCCGGGTGGGTATTCCGATGCTGTGAAAAAAAGCCTCCATTCTCCGAATTCCATTTTCTGCTTTTTCTTCTGTAGAACCTTCCGTTATTCCCCAAATTCTTTCCGCATATTGAGCTAATTTTTCTTTTTTAGATTCTAAGTTAAATCGATAATGAGAAGGCGCAATGATGGCCAAAGTTCTGGCATGATCAATTCCGAACTGAGCGGTCAGTTCGTGTCCCATTGCATGCACGGCCCAATCTGTAGGAACTCCTTTTGCAATGAGCCCGTTCAGTGCCATTGTACAGCACCACATAAAATTGGCAGCAGCATCATAATCAAAATCTTCACCGAGCATCTTCGGCGCAATTTCCTGCAAAGTCTGCATGATGCTTTCTGAAAACCTATCCTGCAAAGTAGCAGAAGTAGGGTAGGTCATATATTGCTCCAAAACGTGGGAATAGGCATCTGCAATACCATTGGCAATTTGTTTTTTTGGAATGGAACGAACCACTTCAGGATCCAGAACAGACACCTGCGGAAATAATCCCGGGCCTCCGGAAGACAGTTTCTCACCGGTTTCTCGTCTGGAAATTACATAACCGGAATTCATTTCAGAACCTGTTGCCGGCAAAGTGAGAACTGTAGAAAAAGGCAGGGCCTGACCTTCAAAAATACGTACAGGTTTTTTGAGAATTTCCCAGGGATCGCCATCATATAAAGATGCGGCAGCTAAAAATTTAGTACCGTCGATCACCGAACCGCCACCCACTGCCAGCAGATAATTGATGTTTTTTTCTTGAATCATTCGCAAAGCATCCATCAGCACTTCATATTCCGGATTCGCAGGAATTCCGCCAAATTCTTCTGTCTGAAAACCTTCCAGTGCTGAAAGTACTTGTTCATAAATACCATTGCTTTTGATACTTCCGCCTCCGTACAGGATTAAAACACGGGCATCGTTGGGAATTTCATTTTTAAGTTTCTGTATTTCTCCTTTCCCGAAAATAATTTTCGTTGGGTTTTTAAATTCAAAGTTGAGCATATTTAATGATTTTATACAAATTTAAGGATAAAATAGCGGAACATTACGATTGACGTTTTGTTCAAATGATTTAAACTGAAATGCCGGAAGAAGTACTCCCGGCATGTATGACATAAATGTCTTCAACAGTTACGAAAATGCATTAATTCCCGTGATATCCAGCCCGGTGATTAACAGGTGAATGTCATGAGTGCCTTCGTAAGTGATGACGGACTCCAGATTTGCAGCGTGGCGCATCATCGGAAATTCTCCCATAATTCCCATTCCGCCAAGCATTTGTCGGGATTCTCTGGCGATATCGATGGCCATTTTCACATTGTTTCTCTTCGCCATAGAAATTTGTGCCGGCGATGCTTTGTGATCGTTCTTCAATGTTCCTAATTGCAGACAAAGCAACTGCGCTTTTGTAATTTCTGTTAAAAACTCAGCCAATTTTTTCTGCTGAAGCTGAAAAGATGCAATGGGTTTTCCGAATTGTTTCCGCTCTTTGGTGTACTGAACTGCAGTGCAGTAACAATCCACCGCTGCACCAATAACACCCCAGGAAATTCCGTATCGGGCGGAGTTGAGACAGGAGAGTGGCCCTTTCAAACCTTCTACATTCGGTAAAATATTTTCTTTAGGAATTTTTACATTGTCAAAAACCAGTTCACCGGTTTTGGAAGCTCGTAAGCTCCACTTATTGTGTGTCTCCGGTGTGGTGAAACCTTCCATTCCGCGTTCTACAATCATTCCGCGTACCTTTCCGTTTTCTCCCTTTGCCCACACCACTGCGATGTCACAAAGCGGTGCATTGGTGATCCACATTTTGGCACCATTGAGCAGGAAATGATCGCCTTTGTCTGTAAAATAGGTTTCCATAGATCCTGGATCAGAACCGTGATTGGGTTCTGTGAGTCCGAAAGCACCAATCATGTCACCGGAAGCCAATTGGGGCAGGTATTTCTTTTTTTGTTCTTCCGAGCCAAATTCGTTGATGGGAAACATGACCAAAGAACTCTGAACAGAAGCTGCGGAACGTACTGCTGAATCGCCTCTTTCCAGTTCCTGCATGATAATTCCGTAGGAAATCTGATCAAGGCCGGCTCCTCCATACTCCTCGGGGATATACGGGCCCAAAGCACCAATGTTTCCCAATTCTTTCATCAATCCCGGAATATCAGTATGATTTTGCGCAGCTTCGTCAATTTTTGGCATGACAAAACTTTCCACCCAATCTCTGACGGATTGGCGTATAAGTAAATGTTCCTCAGTTAGTAAGCTGTCTATTCCGAAATAATCTGGAATGCTGTTCAGCGGATAATACGACATAGAATTTTAGTTTGTCCGAATTTACAGCTTTTTAAAATTTCAGGAAAATTATAAGCAGTGAAAAACCATTTTTAACCTTGAAAAGAAATAAAGTTGAGTTGTTTGCTTTTTTCATGTCCAGTTTCCATGACGATTTTTTTTGCAATTAAGGCAAAATGCTCGGGAGTAGCGAATAGAAAAACCGCCTCACTAGTGAGACGGTTTCAAAAAAAACAAATTGATTATTTATTGGATCCAATATTCAGTTCAAGATCAACATCTTGGGAAATCATCCAATCTTTCGGGTCTCCATCTGTACCGTAAGTCAGTCCCCAGTCTTTTCTGTTGATGGTGAATTTGGAAGCTAAGCTCATCTGATTTCCAGTTATATCCACTTTTGCAGGGAAAGTCACGTTGACGGTTTTATCTTTTATGGTAAGGTTTCCGCTAATGATTTTGTTTGCATCTTCTACTTTACTTTGAGTGTTTTTATCAATATCCTCCAATTTTGTAATTTCAAATTTCACGGTAGGATATTTCTCAACATCGAAGAAATCAGCACTTTTAAGGTGTGCATCCAGATCAACAGAAGTTTTACCATCCGACATAGCAGGATCTACTGAAGAAGGATCTGTGAATAAAGTACTGAGGTCGGATATCAGCGTACCCCCGGTCAACTGTCCATTTTCGATGGTAAAGTGGCCCGTCGTCTGTGCAGTTCCGAATCTGGGGTTCAGTCCGCCTTTGTGGTAGGCTACCCATTTTATGGTACTTTCTTCTGAATTGACGGTAAGCGTATCGCCGGTTTGTGCTGCTACTGCCTGTTCTGTTGAAGTAACTGCTGTGTCGGTTTTTGATTCTTTACAAGATACTGCAAAAAGCATGGCCGAAAGTGCCAGGATAGAAAACTTTTTCATTGTATTAAATGGTTTAAAAATATAGATGCAAAGCTACTTCGAGAGTGTTGGCTGCACCTTGATCCATGTTAAGAAATGAGGAGAAAATTACATTGAACTTTCCAGCGATTTCATTAGCGCATCAAATTCGAATGTAAATCCTGTTGAAAGAAGTTTTTCATTGCTGACTTTTGACCCTTCCAAAAGCATAACAGCCATTTCTCCGAAAATCATTTTAATAATAATTTCCGGAGCGTTCGGAAGCCAACTTTGTTTCCCGAACGACTGAAGCAGTGTTTCTGAAAAATCGTTCATTGTGATGTGCTCAGAAGAAACAGCATTGTAAATTCCGGAGATTTCGTTATTAGTCAAAACAAAATCATACAAACGGATCACATCCCGTACATCCATCCATGGCAAAAACTGTTGTCCGCTTCCTAATGAGGTGTTGATACCCAACCGCGCAAAAGGTGCTAATTTCTGATACATACCACCATTTTTGCCGATAATAACGCCCTTTCTTAAGATCAATGTTTGGGTTCCTAAGGTATTAAACTGCAAAGCGGCTTGTTCCCAAGACTGGCAAACTTCGGCTAAAAAATCTTTGCCGGCGGGGGAGTTTTCAGTGAAAACTTTATCCGAAGTTACGGCACCATAATATCCTACAGCTGAGGAGGAGATGAAAGTTTTTATCTGGATATTATTGTCTTTCACAATATTGAACAACAGATTCACCGAGTTTGTTCTGCTATCTATGAGTTCTTTTTTTCTTTGATGTGACCAGCGTTTTTCTACAATATTGGCACCGGTGAGGTTGATGATCGTATCTACACCTTCGAAAGCTTTTTCATCAATAATTCCTGTGTTGGTATCCCATTGGAAGTAGTTCAAATGAGGTTCTGAACTGCGCCGTGGTTTTCTGGACAAAGCATTCACGGCATATCCTTGTTCCAACCATCTAACCATCAGTTGTTGTCCTATAAAACCGGTAGCACCTGCGATTAGAATTTTCTTTGTTTTCAATTTTTTAATTTCTGAAATTTTGGTAGTATAATTTTGACTTTTATAATTTCAAATACTTTCCATATATCAGAACTGCCGTAACCAGTGCAGCCATAGATGCAACAAGTACTGCGCCTGCTGAAATATCTTTAATTCTTCCGATATTCAGATTAAATTCAGGATGAATGAAATCGCAAATTTTTTCAATACACGTGTTGAGCATTTCGGTGATGAGAACTATTGTAGAAACAATGATAATAATAACAGCGTCGTCACGGTTTAGTTGCAAAACAATAATCAATAATAAATTAATGAATAAAGCCAATAAATGTATCTGAAAATTTCTTTCAGAAAGAATCATGATGCCGATCCCGCGGAACGCATAACCAAAACTCTTTTGCAGTGAAGGTTTACTCATACCCTCAAAGATATTTAAAAATTAAAAATTCTCCGAAGAAATTCCTTTGTTTTTCCCATTTTTGTTGATAACTCATTATTTAAACCTTCCCATTCTTGCATCAATTTTATATATTTGTACAAATTTAATTAACAGATGAAGTTTATCGTTTCGAGTGGAGAGCTGCAGAAAGCGCTGCAAACGGTGAGTGGAGTGATCGCAAGTTCACAGTCCCGCCCAATCTTAGAAAACTATCTTTTCGCATTAGATGGAAATAACCTTAACATAACCGCTTCAGACGGAGAAACTACATTAGTAACATCCGTGGAGGTAAAAAGCGATGAAGCCGGAAAGTTCGCCGTTCCTGCAAAAATTTTTCAGGATTTTGTGAAAACGTACGGAGAGCAGCCACTCACGCTTTCCATAAAGGATAATGAAGAAGGAACCGGAAGTGTTCTCGAAATTCTGGATGAAAAAGATAATTTTGCCGTCGCATTAGATAACGCTGAAGATTACCCAGAGTTTCCCGAATTTGATGCGTCTCAAAGTGTAACCATTTCCGCCGGAATACTGTCCGAGGCACTTAACAATACTTTGTTTGCAACCAGCAACGATTCTCTCCGCCCTGTAATGACAGGCGTTTTATTCCAGTTTGGAGAAGAAGGAAGCCATTTTGTGTCTACCGATTCCCACCGATTGGTGGTGTATAAAAGAACGGATCTAGTAGCCGAACCCATGGAATTTATCATGCCTAAAAAACCTCTCAGTATTTTTAAAAATATTCTGAGCAATTCAGATGAAGATGTGGAGATCGAATTCAATGAAAATATGGCTAAATTCACTTTCGGAAATAACATCTGGATTTGTAGGCTGATCGACGGGAAATATCCGAACTACTCGGCGGTAATTCCGAAGGAAAATCCCAATATTCTGACCATAAACAGAAATCTTCTGCTGAATGCCATCAGAAGAGCTTCCATCATGTCGAATAAATCAACTAATCAGGTTCGTTTTAAGCTTTCGGGGAATATACTTCACCTTCATGCCGAAGATACTGAATACGCCAACAAGGCAGATATGCAGGTTCCTTGTGATTATAACGGAGAAGACATCAATATTGGTTTCAGTTCCAAATTTCTTACGGAAATGCTGTCCGTGCTTTCTTCTGAAGATATTACACTTAAAATGTCCCAGCCAAATCGTCCGGGAATTGTAGAACCTGTGGATGGCCTGGAAGAAAATGAACATTTACTAATGCTTTCGATGCCGGTAATTGGAATGTAAATTTTAAATAAAATAACACCTAAGGCCCGAAATTCAGGGCCTTTTTTTATCAAATGAAGTTTGTTCCGCAACAGATTCGTCGGGATTTTGAAAAAAACCGAAATAAAAGTTCCAATCCGGAAGTTTATTATAGAATTCTCAGGTCTGACTTTGAGGAATACGGAGGTTTTTGCGAACTGTATGTTGAGGCCGAAAACGGAACCATCGAAACAGAACAGGTAGTGCTCCTGAACGATTTTATGGATAAATTCAAAAGTTTTATTCCCGAAATTCTCCAGTTTATCAATCTTAATTTAAAACCTTTTGAGAAACTCATCCAACCTGTTATTGACAAAGCGGTTTTCACCATTGATGTGATTGATATTCCGAAGAATAGGAGCGGCTACGATGTAGTGATGATCTGCGGGAAAACCTATCGTCTTCTTTTTTGGAAAAGAGAAATTGCGATCAGGGTAGAGTTTCAGAACGGAAGAATTCAATCTATGAAAAGAACTGACAATCCTGCTCTGGAAAATTAGTAATGATAAAAGATTTCTAAGAAAATATTTACTTTTGTACTTTACTATTTATTTTGAAAGACTATTATTATTTTCTGGGAATTAAAGATGATGCTTCGGAAGAAGAGATCAAGAAAGCCTACCGCAAGCTTTCACTGAAATACCATCCCGACAAAAATGAAAATGATGAGTTTTTTGCAGAACGTTTTCGGGAAACACAGGAAGCGTATGAAATGCTGAGCGACAAAGAACGCAGAAAAACCTATAACCAGCAGTTTCAGTCGGATCGGCGAAGTTTCAGAACTAATTTTCCACCTTCTATAAAATCTTTTACTTCAACCAAAATGCAGGCTGTAAAGGGCGATGAAATCACTATAAAATGGAATACGGTGCATGCTGATGTCGTAAAAGTTTTGCCTTTCGGTTTGGAGAGAGCTTTCGGTGAACGGACTTTCAAAATTACCGAATTTAAAGACGGAAAATTTGTAATGATTTTGCATGCTACCAATTCTTTAACGAGACAAACAGCCGTGCAGGGCATCACGATTACTGAGGTTTTTGAGAATGACAGAGAGAAATTCAGACAGAATGTGGAAGAACTCTTCAAGCCGGAAAATGAAACGAAAGAAAATAAAAATTACACCCGAATATCCAAGATTATTCTGGCGATAATAGCTTTAGCATTGGCTATGTTCATCCTTTTGCAGCAGGTGCGATAATCAGGAAATTTTCAGCCGGCCAGGGCATTTTTTACACCGTTTTCCTTTTTTGAATTTCTTGCAGCATTTCTTTTTGCTACACATAAGTTCTTCAGTATTTCCGAAAACCGGAGCAAGAGGAGCGATCCGGAAAGGGATGATATTGGCATTCATGTCGCAAATATAAAAGTTATTTAGAATAAATCAAAATAATTTTATCACAACAAATCATGATGAAAATCACGGTTGCCTGAAAGGTTTAAAAGCCGTATTTTTACGAATCTTTATTTTTCAACAATACCCTATAAAAATATGAATACACACCAGTTTGTCAACCGTCACATTTCCATGAATGAGGAGGATAAAAAAGCAATGCTGGAAAGAATCGGTGTTTCCGACATGGAAGAACTGATTCGCCAGACGATTCCCACATCTATTTTATCTAAAGAGGATCTGAACATTTCAGAAGCACTTTCAGAATACGAAATGATTCGCCATTCCAGTGACCTTTCTAAAAAAAATCAGGACTTTACCAATTATATCGGATTCGGATACCACCACACTCTGTTGCCGGCTGCCATCAAAAGAAATATTCTGGAAAATCCTTCATGGTACACTGCGTACACGCCGTACCAGGCCGAAATTGCTCAGGGAAGGCTGGAAGCGCTTCTAAATTTTCAAACCGTTGTGGCCAATCTTACTGGTTTTCCTATTGCCAATGCTTCGCTTCTGGATGAAAGTACTGCAGCTGCAGAAGCCATGAATATGTTCTTTTCCAGCCGAACTAAGGAGCAAAGAAAATCTGCAACCAAATTTTTTGTTTCAGATCTTGTACTTCCTCAAACGCTCGCTGTACTGAGTACCAAAGCAGAAGGTTTAGGAATTGAAATCATTATCGGCGACCATGAAGATCACTCTTTCGATGACAATTATTTTGGTGTGTTGCTTCAATATCCTGGCAAAAACGGAGCAGTAATTGATTATACGGATGATATCCAACGATATAAGGAATTACAGTTGCAGGTGGCGGTAGCCTGTGATCCAATGGCTTTGGTGAAGTTAAAATCTCCGGCTGAAATGGGTGCTGATTGTGCCATAGGAACTACGCAAAGATTCGGAATTCCTATGGGATACGGCGGTCCTCACGCAGCCTTTTTTTCCTGTAAAGAGGATTATAAACGCGATATTCCCGGAAGAATTATTGGGGTTTCCCAGGATAAATACGGCAAAAGAGCTCTTCGTATGGCTTTGCAAACGAGAGAACAGCACATCAAAAGGGAAAAAGCAACTTCTAATATTTGTACTGCACAAGTATTATTAGCGGTAATGGCCGGCATGTATTGTGTGTATCACGGCCCAAAAGGTTTAAATTTTATTGCAGATCAGATTCATTTTAAAACCAATGCGCTGGCAAGTGCACTGAAAGCTCTGGGATATGACGTAGTAGATGAACCGACCTTTGATACGGTAAAAATCCTCATTCCCGAAACTGAAAAAGGTAATCTGATGAGGCTGATGAGAGACCGCAATATCAACTTGAATTGCTTTTCAGAAGATATTGTAAGTGTCGCTCTAAATGAAAGTACAACACTTGAAAAACTGAATATTCTGGTGGAAATTTTTGCCAATTTTAAACAGAAACAGGCGTTTAAACTGGCTTTAAAAGAAGAATATTCCCTTCCTGAAAACTTACTAAGAAAAGATGAAATTCTGACAGAGGAAGTATTTAATAAATACCACACCGAAACGGAACTCATGCGCTATATCAAGCGTTTGGAAAGAAAGGATCTTTCTCTTACACATTCCATGATTTCGCTGGGATCCTGCACCATGAAACTAAATGCCGCTACGCAAATGCTTCCGATTTCCTGGGGTGCCTGGGGAAATATCCATCCTTTTGTTCCTGTAGAGCAGGCTGCAGGTTATCAGGAAATGATCCGAGAACTGGAAAAAGATCTTGCTGAAATTACTGGTTTTGCCGGAACATCGCTTCAGCCAAATTCCGGAGCTCAGGGAGAATATGCAGGTTTGATGGTGATCAGGGAATACCATAAATCTAATGGAGAAGGCCATCGAAATATTGTTCTCATTCCACAGTCTGCACACGGGACCAATCCTGCTTCTGCAGTGTTGGCCGGAATGAAAGTAGTGGTTTGTAAAAATCTTGACAACGGAGAAATAGACGCTGCTGACTGGAAAGCAAAAGCTGAACAGCATAAAGAAAATCTGGCTGCTGCCATGATCACCTATCCTTCCACATTTGGCTTTTTTGATGCCAACATCAAGGAGATTATTCAGATTGTTCATGACAATGGCGGACAGGTTTATATGGACGGAGCCAACATGAATGCGCAGGTTGGATTTACAAGTCCAGGCTTCATTGGTGCAGATGTTTGTCACCTGAATCTTCACAAAACTTTCGCGATTCCTCATGGTGGAGGAGGTCCCGGAGTTGGTCCTATTTGCGTAGCTTCGCATCTAGTGAAATTTTTACCGAGCAATCCTAATATTAAAATTGGAAGCAAAGAGGCTATTGAAGCGATTTCTTCCGCACCATACGGTTCCGCTCTGGTATTGAACATTTCTTATTCATACATCAAAATGCTGGGAGCTTCCGGATTGAAGAAAGCGACAGAGCACGCCATTATGAATGCCAACTATCTGAAAGAACTTCTTGCCGAACATTTCCCTATTCTTTATTCCAACGAAAACGGCAGGGTAGCCCACGAATGTATTGTAGATTTCAGACAGTTTAAACCTCTCGGGATTGAAGTGGCTGATGTTGCAAAACGTCTTATAGATTACGGCTTCCACGCACCTACCGTGTCTTTCCCGGTTGCCGGAACCCTCATGATTGAACCAACGGAAAGTGAAAGCAAAGAAGAAATTGACCGTTTTGCCGAAGCGCTAATCAATATAAAAAGAGAGATTGAAGAAATTGAAAACGGACAGGCAGATCAAGCCAATAATGTTCTGAAAAATGCACCGCATACCGAACAGGTTGTGATTTCTGACAGTTGGGACAAACCTTACAGTCGGGAAAAAGCGGCATATCCATTGGATTGGGTTCGGGAGCATAAATTCTTTGCATCCGTTTCCCGTGTGGATGAAGCCTATGGCGACCGGAATTTGGTGTGTACTTGTGAACCTATTGAAGCGTATATGTAATTTAAGAATAATAAATCTAAAAGGTTGATTCGCTCTTCGGATCAACCTTTATTTTTTATATACAGTTTCTGATCTTTTTCACAAAAAAATGATCTTCTCTGGCTTTTGCCACAATATTTTTTGATGAGCTTCTCGCTACATCTTGGACAGATTTTCTTCGTATGAGCTAGCCAATGTTTTTTCAGTACGAAATCCCGTTTCCATTTCAGAAAATCAAAGCTATAGTGCCGGGCCTCTGTTATAAGTTCTGTGAGTTTTCTTGAAGATAAAGCACCAATTTGGCTTTCAGGATGAACTTGGATTCTGAATAATACTTCATTTTTAATAATGTTACCCACACCGGAGAAAATATTCTGATCCAAAAGGGCATCGCAAACCATCATTTCCGGGTATAATTTCAGTTTTTTTCTGGCCTTTGCAGAACTCCACTCCTCACTCATAACATCTGCACTCCACTCGATTTCTTTTAAACTATTGGTTGCTATTAATTTTACCGAACAGGTATAAAAATACAAATCACCATTTCCAAATCGGAGGTGTAAACGCAAACTCTTATCGGGTTTGGTCTGTTCATCAATACTGAATGAGCCAAACATCAGTAAGTGAATCCGAACAGTCTTATTTCCAAAAATCAGAAAAGATTGTTTGCCCCAGGTTCTGTATTCCTCGAAAACTTTTCCTGCGAAATATTCCATTTCGATTTTTGCATTTCCGTTCGCAGAAATCACGGTTTGTCCGACAAACCGTTCGCATTGTTCTTTCATGAGTACTATGGTAGGACCCTCAGGCATTTATCTTTTTCAAAAAACAATATCAAATTTACTTCCAAAAGAATGGAGAATACCTTGAACTGTTAAAATTTAGTTATTTTTGAGCTATGATTTTAAATCAAATTTATACCAGTCAGCGTTCGGGAAACCATGCGCCAACTCGTGCTCACAGAACGGATTTTCAGAGAGATTTTGACCGCATTATTTTTTCTTCTGCATTCCGCCGACTTCAGAATAAAACGCAGGTTTTTCCGTTGCCGGGAAGTGTTTTTGTTCACAACAGGCTTACGCATTCCTTGGAAGTTTCTTCGGTAGGCAGAAGCTTGGGGAGTGTTGCGGGAGAATTTATTGTTAACAAATATAAGAATGAGCTCACGGAAGATGCTTTCAATTTTTATCAGCACAATCTCAGCAACGTTATTGCCGCAGCATGTCTTTGTCATGATGTAGGAAATCCGGCTTTCGGGCATTCCGGAGAAGATGCCATCGCCAGCTATTTTGAACGGAATGCATCGGAATTAAAATCTTTATTTTGCGAAAAAGAATGGGCCGATTTAATAAATTTTGAAGGAAATGCCAATGCCATCAGAATCTTAACGCATCAGCAAACCGGAAAAGATGTGGGTGGAGCACAGCTTACCTACACCACTTTGGCCAGTATTGCCAAATATCCATGCGAGGCTGTAGCCAAAAACAAAGGGATTTTGCACCGAAAGAAATTTGGGTTTTTTCAGAACGAAAAAGAAACTTTTCTGAACATTGCGCGCGCAGTAAATATGAGTCCGGAAAGTGAAGATCCTGTTGTTTTCAGCCGGCATCCTTTCGTTTGGCTCGTGGAAGCAGCAGATGATATCTGTTACAATATCATCGATATAGAAGACGCTCACCGTCTGGGAATAATTTCCACGGATGTAACACAGGACTTGTTTTTAGAACTGATTAAATCCGAACATCATGACACTCAAAAAGTGACCCAGAAACTTGGTGAAATCTCCAATTCCAACGAAAGAATTTCTTACCTGAGGGCGAAAGTGATTAATGCACTCATCAACAAAGCCACAGAACTGTACCGGGAAAATTTTGAACAGATTCTGGAAGGTGATTTCAACAAAGCCTTATTGGAAATTTTCATGAATGAAAACCATGCTTTGAAAGAAATTGAACGATTTTCTATTGAGCATATCTATGGTCACAGATCTGTGGTAGAAATAGAAAATGCGGGATATAACGTGATGTATGAACTTCTGGATCATTTCATTCCGCCAGTGATCAAGAATCCTTCCGAGAGAAAATCATACGACAGGAAGGCGCTGCAACTCCTTCCGCAACAATTTTGTTATGACGAAGGCACATTGTATCAAAAAACATTGGGAGTTATTGATTTTGTTTCCGGAATGACGGATAACTTTGCTACAGATCTTTACCGAAAAATAAAAGGAATAGAAATCGGAATGACTGTTTAAAAATTCAGTCGAAGACATTTTTTTTGTATCTTTCAATCCTCTAATATTATTTATTTTTCAATTTTAAACATCAAAGTATGGGTTTTTTAGCAGCGATTATTTTTATAGGATTAATTATTTTATTTGCTTCTTTTTTTATTGTCAAACAGGAAACGGCAGCTATTGTGGAACGTTTTGGCAAACTACAATCGGTGCGTCATGCAGGATTTCATTTAAAAATTCCGCTGATTGATCAGATTTCAAAACGTTTGAACCTCAGAATCCAGCAACTGGATGTCATTATTGATACGAAAACGCTGGATAACGTTTTTATCAAAATGAAAGTTTCTGTACAGTATCAGGTTATCAGAAATCAGGTGGCAGATGCGTTTTATAAACTGGAATACCCTGAAGGTCAGATTACTTCTTTCGTATTTGATGTGGTGCGTGCTGAAGTTCCAAAAATGAAACTGGACGACGTTTTCGTCCGGAAAGACGATATTGCAATTGCTGTGAAAGGAGAATTACAGGACGCAATGAACAGTTATGGTTACGATATCATCAAAGCACTGGTAACGGATATTGATCCGGATGAGCAGGTGAAGCACGCCATGAACCGAATTAATGCAGCAGAACGTGAAAAAACAGCGGCAGAGTATGAATCAGAAGCACAGAGAATCAGAATTGTTGCCGTAGCCAAAGCTGAAGCGGAATCTAAAAAACTTCAGGGACAGGGTATTGCAGATCAGAGACGTGAAATTGCAAAAGGTTTGAAAGAATCGGTTGAAATGTTGAACAATGTCAATATTAATGCAGCAGAAGCTTCCGCACTTATCGTTGTTACCCAGCATTATGACACGCTTCATTCTGTGGGTTCCAATAACCGGAGCAATCTCGTTCTGTTGCCCAATTCTCCAACTGCCGCCAGCAATATGCTGAATGATCTTGTTGTTTCTATGGCAGCAACACAGCAGTTTGCGGATCTTGAAAAAAGCAATTTGCCGCAGCCGCCAAAACAGCACGGACACTAATTTTATAAGAGCTGAACTTCGCGTTCAGCTTTTTTATTTGTTTCAAAAACAAAAATAAAATGAGACTTTAAATTCTTAAGTACATTTGCATGTAATTAATTTTATTATGAAACCAAATCCTGATTGCACCATCAGTCATGAGTCTGAAAAGCGAAAGATAATTTATTTTAAAAATTTAGAAACTCCGCTGGGAACCATGATCGCCTGTGCGGGAGAAAGCGGTATTTGTATGCTGGAATATGCGGACCGAAAATCATTAACATCAGAACTCAAGGAAATTTCACTGCATTTCGGGGCTGAACTGGTTTTAGGAGAAAGTCCGTATTTTAGCATTTTGGAACAGCAACTTCAGGAATATTTTGAGGGAGAAAGAACAGTTTTTTCAGTTCCGCTTTCGCCCGTCGGAACGGATTTTCAGAAGAAAGTTTGGGAAGTGCTGATACAGATTCCGTATGGAACCACAACAAGTTATCGTGAACAGGCAATAATTTTGGGAAACCCTAAAGCGGTAAGAGCTGTAGCCAATGCTAACGGAATGAACAAAATTTCCATTCTCATCCCGTGTCACCGCATTATCGGAAGCAATGGTACCCTTACAGGATACGGAGGTGGAATCTGGAGAAAACAGAAACTTCTGGAAGTAGAAAAATCAATTTTAATTTAAAAACCTGTATTGGTTTTCTCTGCAAAACTGAAAATAGCCCCCAATTTAATTTTGGAATAACCGTTGGATTTTATTTTCGCTGCATTGATCATTGCCTGGGCAAGAACATCAGTAGGCAACGGTTTCTGGCTTGTTAGCAGGCCAATTTGATTCACAAATTTGATGATTTTTCCTCCAAGGACTTCTCCCGATCTTTCCGAATTTTTCCTATCCAGCATGCCCGGTTGGAAAACAGTAATTTTATTGAAATGCAATGCTTTTACAGCTTCTTCCAGCGCACCTTTCATTCGGGAATAAAAAAGTTTGGATTTCGGATTTGCGCCGTAAGCAGAAACGAGAATATAATCTTCCACGTTATTTTCTTTGGCTGCCCGGGCAAAATCAAGTTGATAATCATGATCTACTATCCATTGTTTTTCTTTGCTTCCGGCATCTTTCAATGTAGTTCCGAGACAGGAAAACGCTACATCACCTTTCACCAGATGTTTCCATTCTGAAGGTTTGTCAAAATCAACCAAATGTACCGTAAGTTTCGGATGCGTTTCAGGCAAAGTTCGTCTTGAAAAAGCATGAATTTCTTTAAAATCAGGATCTTCCAACAATTTCTTCACCAACTCTTTTCCTGTAGCACCCGTCGCACCAATTACCAAAGCTTTCATATAGGGATCAATTTCAGGAATAAATATAGTATTTTTGAATCAGAATCAAGAAATATTCGGAAAATACTTTAACGATGACAGCAGAAGAAATCCGCAATTATTGCCTTTTAAAAGCAGGCGTTACTGAAAGTTTTCCTTTCGACAGCGAAACATTGGTTTTTAAAGTAGGAGGAAAAATGTTTCTATTGCTTTCTTTAGAAAATCAACCGTCCCAATTTTCTGCGAAGGCGGATCCTGAGTGGACCGCTGAACTCAGAGAGCAGTTTCCACAAATTACAGGAGCTTATCACATGAACAAAACGCATTGGAACAGTGTGCTTTGCGAAGGACTAAGAAGTGAACTTCTCCATCATCTGATCGATCATTCTTATGAATTGGTTTTTCAGTCTCTTACAAGAAAAATACAGCAAGAAATCTCACGATAAAGCTTAGTTTGCGTTCCGAATCGCACGTGTTTTCGGTTAAAAAAGTTTTATCTTTGAACCTTTAATTTTAATTTGAAAAATAATCCTTTTATGAGAACGTATGCAGGAATTCCTGAAGATAATGCCGAATTGGACACCTCCGATGTGATGCTTTTAACAGTGCCTTATGATGGCACTTCTACTTGGGGAAAAGGTGCTGACAAGGGCCCGGAACTGTTTTTGGATGCTTCAGAAAATATGGAACTTTTTGATATCGAAACCAGAACAGAACCTTTCCTAAACGGAGTTTGGATGGCGGGAGAAATTTCTGAGAACAGCAGTCCGGAAGCGATGACTGAAGCGGTATACGACAGAACCCAGGAATTGCTGAAATATGATGGAAAACTCTTTACCATGATTGGTGGTGAGCATTCTGTTTCTATTGGTTCTATTCGCGCCGTTGGAGAAAAGTATCCTGATCTCACTGTCCTTCAGCTGGATGCTCATACAGATCTGCGTGCGCAATTTCACGGTTCTTCCTGCAATCATGCCTGTGCTGTTTTTGAAGCTCGCCAAAAGTTAAATCTGGTGCAGGTAGGAATTCGTTCCATGGATGCTGAAGAAATGGAGTATGTGCCGGAAGGACAATGTTTCTGGGCTCATGAGATTGCGTCTAATCCCAACTGGATCGATGACGTGTTGGAAAAAGTTTCCGGCAATGTGTATATTACCATCGATCTGGATGCTTTCGATCCTGCTATTGCTCCTTCTACGGGCACTCCGGAACCGGGCGGGCTGCAATGGTATCCTACTTTAGAATTATTAAAAAAAGTATTTCAAAAATGCAATGTTGTCGCTTTTGATATTGTAGAGTTGATGGAAAGTCCTTATTCAAAACCTACCGCTTTTCTGGCGGCAAAACTTTATTATAAAATGCTGGCTTATTATCATACATCTCATAAATAACTAATCACCATGGAAGAAGAAGAAAAGAAAAGACTTAATTTTATAGAGCAAATTATAGAAGATGATTTATTCAACGGATTGAAACGCGAGCAACTCCGCTTCCGTTTCCCGCCCGAACCGAATGGTTATCTCCACATTGGACATACTAAAGCTATATGTATTAATTTTGGTTTGGGCGAGAAATATAATGCGCCCGTGAATCTTCGCTTTGATGATACCAATCCTGAAAAGGAAGAACAGGAATACGTAGATTCGATCAAAGAAGATGTTTCGTGGTTGGGATTTCAGTGGGATAAGGAACTGTACGCTTCAGATTATTTTCAGCAACTTTATGAATGGGCTGTAGAAATGATCAAAGACGGAAAAGCGTATGTGGATGAACAGCCATCTGAAATTATTACGGAACAGCGTAAAAACCCAACCGAACCCGGTATCGAGAGTCCATACCGTAACCGGCCCGTTCAGGAATCTCTGGATTTATTTGAACGCATGAGAGCAGGAGAATTTGAGGAAGGCACAATGTCTTTGAGAGCCAAAATCGATATGACATCGCCGAATATGAATATGAGAGATCCGGTGATGTACAGGATTTTAAAACGTCCGCATCACCGAACAGGAGATCAGTGGAAAATATATCCAATGTATGATTGGGCGCATGGTGAAAGCGATTACATTGAACAAATTTCGCACTCCCTCTGTTCATTGGAATTTGAAAACCACAGGCCGTTGTACGACTGGTATCTGGATCAGGTTTATGAAGAAGGAAAAGTGAGAAATAAGCAACGTGAATTCGCCCGGATGAATGTTTCTTACATGATTACTTCCAAAAGAAAACTTCATCGGCTGATTACAGAAGGTATTGTTGACGGATGGGATGATCCGAGAATGCCTACCATTTCTGGTCTTCGCCGAAAAGGATATACACCGGAATCTATTCGGAATTTCATAGATAGAGTAGGGGTAGCAAAGCGAGAAAACCTGATTGACATACAGCTTCTGGAATTTTTTGTACGGGAAGATCTCAATAAAATTGCCCGCAGATTGATGGCAGTGAAAGACCCTGTGAAACTGGTGATTGAAAATTATCCGGAAAATCAGGAAGAATGGTTAGATACCGAAAATAACCCTGAAGATCCCAATGCAGGATCCAGAAAGATTCCTTTTTCGAGGGAAATATGGATAGAGCGGGAAGATTTCATGGAAGAAGCACCAAAGAAATTCTTCCGACTCTCATTAGGAAATGAAGTACGCCTGAAATCTGCCTATATCATCAAGGCGGAACGCGTAGAAAAAGACGAAAAGGGAGAAATCACAACTATTTTTGCAACGTACGATCCGGAATCCCGCTCGGGAAGCGGTACCGAAGCCAGCCAAAGAAAAGTGAAGGGAACGCTGCACTGGGTATCGGCTAAACATGCCTTGCCGGTAGAAATAAGAATATACGACCGTCTGTTCACTGTCGAGCAACCTGATGCTGAAAAAGATGCCGATTTCCTTGATTTCATCAATGCAAACTCCCTAAAAGTTGTGAACGGCTATGCCGAGCCCGCTATCCGGGAAATGGAAACAGGGCAGCCAATACAGTTTCAAAGGATCGGTTACTTTACAAAAGACAAGGATAGTACGAATGACCACCTGGTGTTTAACCGAACGGTCACTTTAAAAGACAGTTATAAACCTTAATCTAAAGCAACGGTATTTATATCTCTGATACGAATACCGTTTTTTTTATCCTAATGAGAAAACTAACGTATCTGCGCTTTAATTTGTAATTGATTTTCAACATTGTTTTAGTTTTGCTGCAAATTTATGAATTTAAGTAATGAATCCATGTTAAAATAGAGTTAAAATTAGATTATATAATAATAAACTAGTCAGTGAAAAAATTCATTTACATTTTGTTGGTTTGCGGTTATAATTGGTTTTCTGCTCAGGCAGTAGACAGTGTTGCGTTAATATCAGAAGTGGTAATTGATGCGTATCAAAAACCGACTCCCTTCATAGCCTCCACCAAATCTGCAGCCATTGCTCACGGAAATATTTTTAAGCTGAATGCACCGGACAGACTGTTGGAAACCCTTAACTTTCTTCCCGGAACTCGTATGGAGGAACGCTCGCCGGGAAGTTACAGGCTGGCGATTCGCGGAAGTGCCCTCAGGTCGCCGTATGGTGTGAGAAATGTGAAAGTGTATCTGGATGAATTTATTTTGTCGGATGCCACCGGAAATACCTATCTGAATACATTGGATCCGGCTCTCATCAGCAGAATTGAGTTGTACAAGGGCCCGGAAGGTGGCGACTTTGGTGCGGTAACAGGCGGAACTGTTTTACTTAAAACATCCGGGTCAGAACAGAGATCGCTGGAAATGAATGCCGGTAGTTATGGATTGTTTCGATATGGTGCTCAGTACGCAGAAGATTTTGGAAAACACTCTTTAAAGTTTTTTCATAGTTTTCATACTGCCGAATCTTATCGGGATCAGGCGGCTTTGCAGCGGTTTAATTTCTTTATGAATGATAAAATCAGGTATAAAAAAAATCATGAATTAAATCTGATGTTTCTATTTGCTGATTTACATTATGAAACCCCGGGCGGACTTACGGAGGCACAGATGACAGAAAACAGAAGGCAAGCCAGGCCGGCTTCGGGTGCACTTCCCGGCGCTGAAGAACAGCAGGCGGGGATTTTCAACCAAACTTTTATGGGCGGCATTTCTCACCGATTTCCACTCTCAGAATCATGGTCACATTTTGTGGTTTTTCAGAATACATTTACTTCAATAAAAAATCCTTTCATTACCAATTTTGAAAAAAGAAAAGAAGAAAATTATGCTCTGAGAACACATTTGAATTATGAAAAAAGAATGAAAAATATTCTGCTGGAAACACGTTTGGGCATTGAGGGGGGAATGAACTCAACACAGATTACAAATTTTGATAATAATAAAGGAATACCGGGAAATCTGCAGAACGCAGATGAAATCTCCGCAAGAAGTGGTTTTATCTTTCTTTCCCAAAAAGCGGAGATAGGAAACCGCCTGTTTATCGATGCTGCATTAAGCCTAAATGGAATGGAATATCAATGGAAAGTTCCGGAAGCGGAAGACGGTTCGGTACAGTTCACGAAACAGTGGCTGCCGGATTTTGGGATCACCTATCTTTTGGGCAGCAAATTTTCGATTCGTGGTAAAATAGGGAAAGGGAATTCAGCACCGGTGCTGGAGGAGATTCGCCCTTCTACACAGGAAATTAATGGATTTCTAAAACCCGAATATGGTTGGAATAAAGAGCTCGGAATTCGAAAACAATTTGGAAATTCTTTTTATCTGGAAGCATCTGTTTTTGATTTTCGTTTGAAGGATGCAATTGTAAGAAGGCAGAATGATGCAGGCCAGGAATTTTTTGTGAATTCAGGGAGTACGGTTCAGCAAGGAATTGAGATAACGGCCGAAACTAAAAAATTCAGAATTAATTCCCGTGTTCTGAACGAAATCAGAGTTTGGGCATCTGCGGCTTTTTATGATTTTACCTTTGAAGATTACCGTAAGAATAACGAGGATTTTTCTGGAAACCAAATCACTGGAGTTCCATCTTCTACCATCCAGAATTTGATAAGTCTGAAAGTTGGAAATGCAGTGAATGTACACTTTGCCAATTTTTATACTTCATCTTTCTACTTAAATGATGCCAACAGCGTTGCTTCAGAGCCCAGTTTCATTGGAAATCTTAGTTTCGAGTATCCTTTAAAATTAAACAGTACCACCTTGAGTTTTAAAATTCAGATCAACAATATGTATAATACGAATGATGTTCTAGGTTATGATATCAACGCTTTCGGAGGCAGATTTTATAATCCTGCAGCAACAAGAAATTTTACAGCCGGAATGACGCTGGATTTCTGAGCAGACGGAATACATGTTGCTCTGAATTCATTAAAAAAAGTGAAAACAATTAGCTCCTTACTACTTTTATTGGTGGTTTCAGTATCCTGCATTCAGAAAGAATCTGCTGTTACTACGGAAAAAATGCCTGTGGAAAAAGTATCTGAAGATACGCTTACACCTACTTCACATCATACCGATAAAGAAGATATGAGCATTATTCCGCTCAGTATTCGTATATTAAATTCGCTTCAAAAGAAAAATTATGATGAGTTTACCGAATATATTCATCCTGAAAAAGGAGTGCGTTTTTCCATGTATGCTTATGTAGATTCCGGAAAAAATAAAGTTTTCAGTCGCGAAGATTTTCAGAAATATATCCGTTCAGATATTCGATTTACTTTCGGCGAAAAAGGTGGAACAGGGGAGAAATACGTGGTTTTACTCGGAAAATATATTCAGGAATGGGTTTTAAAAAGAGATTTTAGCGAAGCCGAATTGCTGCTGAATACTTTTAAAGGCGAGGGAAATTCGCTCAACAACTTGAATGAAATATATCCAAATTCGGAATTCGTAGAGTTTTACATTTCAGGAACGGAGCAGTACAGCGGAATGGACTGGAATGCATTGCGGCTGGTCTTTGAAAAACGTGACGGAAAATATTATCTCATCGCCATCATTAATGACCAGTGGACGATTTGAAATCGGTTATTCTGAGGATGAAGCAGGCCAAAAAATCTATCGTGATTTTTCTCCCAAAGAATTTTCGATTTAAAGCCTTGCGGTTATTGATCCCTTCGATTTCTGGACTGCCATATAAGATTTCAGATTTGAAATAATTCTTTTAAACATAACAAAACCTTCATTTTGTACGAAAAAAGTTCATTTTAAAATGAGTAATTTTGGAGTTCTAAATGCGAAGGATGAAAAAGCTGTTTTATTTTATTTATTTAATGCCTGCACTGCTTTCTGCACAGGCTCCTGCTGGTTACTATGCCGGAACTGAAAACCTAACCGGATATGCATTGAAAACCAAGGTTCAGGAAATTATCTCCCGAAATTATAACTGGCACTACGGGGATCTTCAGAATTATTATCAACAGACAGATCTGGATGTGTATTACGACCACACACCGGCCACCAATCCTTTTTTTAACCCAAATACAAACAATACAGAATATATTTTACTGGATATGTACTCCGAAATTCCTGGCGGGCCGGATGCTTATGAATACCACAGCGGCCAAATGATCGGGAGCGGATCAAGTGAAGGTTTGGGTTACAACAGGGAACACATGATTCCGCAAAGTACCTTCAGCGCAGGAAGTATCAGCAATTACCCGATGTATTCCGATTTGTTTTTCGTAGTTCCGGCGGATGCGAGAATCAATCAGTTGAGGAGCAATTATCCGTATGGAATTGCCGGAACTACAACGTACTGGAGCTTCACCAATACTTCCAGAATCGGAAACAGTGCGATTCCGAATTATGCTTATACAGGCAGAGTGTATGAACCTATTGATGAATTTAAAGGAGATGTGGCCAGAGCGCTGCTGTATTTTGCAGTACGTTATGAAGGGAAACTAAGTTCCTTCAATCATATGTTAGGCAGCGGAACGATAACGCCCGCCAATGATCAGTCGCCGTTGGATGGTACTGATGAACGAGCTTTCGATCCGGCTTATCTTGAAATGCTGAAACAGTGGCATATTCTGGATCCGGTTTCACAACGGGAAATAGACCGAAATAATACCGTATTCAGTATTCAGAAAAACAGAAATCCTTTTATTGACCATCCCAATTGGGTGGATCTCATGTGGTCTGAAACTCCCGACGGCATTGCACCGGCTGCGCCTTCAAATCTCGTTTCACCCCAGCAGAATGCTCATTTCGTAAATCTAAGCTGGACACCGAGTGCCGATAACGACATTTTAGGATATCGGATTTATATGAACGGTGCTTCCGCACCGATTGCTACCACCAAAAAAACAAACATTTCTATTGACCGGCTGACACCTTCATCTACCTGTACTTTTACTGTAAAATCTTATGACAAAGGATATCTGGAATCGCCGGAAAGCAATACCGTTACCGTTACAACATCGGCTTCAGATCAGTATGCAAAAGATTTGATGATTACGAAATATCTGGAAGGAAGCGGCAATAATAAGGCGATTGAAATTACCAACAATACAGGGCACGAGGTCAACCTGAACGATTATAATCTGAACATACAGTTTCAAAATTCTTCCACCGGCAGTTTTTATTTTTCAGACCGTTTTCAGCTTGAAGGAACTGTTGCTCACGGGGAGGTTTTTGTGATTTTGAATCCCAACTCCAGTTTTACATGTTACACGAATGAGCAGGCAAAATTTGTAACGGCCTCTACGCCACTTACCTTCACGGGTAGTCAGTACATAGAGCTTGCATATAAAGGTTTTGGAACCGTAGATGCTATTGGTTTTAAAAGCACCTTGAACGATACCGGAAATAAGTCATTGTACCGGCTGAATACAATTCATCATCCTGCAGATATTTTTGATTCAACAGAATGGCAGGAATATCCAAGCAATTATTGCCAAAATCTGGGAAGTTTGAATGTTGCAGAATTCGCGGAAGTATCGCCAAAGACTTTTTCTTTGTATCCGAATCCGGCGCAGCAAGCTATTTATCTAAAAGGAAATCGCCTACAAAATATTTCGGAAGCTATTATTTCAGACCTGAATGGCAGGGTAGTGCTGCGCAAAAAACAGCCTTTCCTTCAGTCGAATTCTATTCATGTTGAACACCTTCAGCCAGGAGTGTACATTTTGAAAATAGATCAGGAATCGCACAAATTCATCAAAAAGTAAAAAACAATAGTAGCAGAGTATTACCGATTTTACTTTTTAAAACTGTCTGGCTTGTTATTTAGTCCGATATAATAAAGATCTTTCCGGCGGTCGTTCATAATCTGGACAGCACCGTTGTGGTGAAGTTCTTTCAGAAGATTAAGATCCACATCTACAATCAGGGTCATTTCCGTATTAGGCGTTGCTTCTCCTTTTATGGAATTATAAGGAAACGCAAAATCTGAGGGCGTAAAAACGGCTGCCTGCCCATACTGAATATCCATATTATTTACACCAGGCAAATTGCCCACACAGCCTACAATAGCAACATAACATTCATTTTCTATCGCTCTTGCTGCAGCACAGTTCCGGACGCGTGTATATGCATTCTGAGTATCTGTCAGATAGGGTACAAACAGAATTTTCATTCCTTCATCTGCTAAAATCCGCGGTAATTCCGGAAATTCGACATCATAACAGATGGCGAGGCCAATCTTTCCACAGTCGGTATCGAAAACTTTGATCTCGCTGCCGCCTTTCATTCCATAGTATTTTTTTTCGTTGGGAGTAATGTGTATTTTTCTGTATTCATCGGTTTTTCCGTCCCTGTGAAGCAGATAGCTGATGTTGTACAATTCGCCATCTTCTTCCAGCGGCATGCTTCCTGAAATAATGTTTACATTGTAGCTGATGGCAAATTCCGAGATTTTTTGTTTTATTTTTTCTGTCAGTTTGGCAAGTTCCAGCATACTTTCCCTTTCCGAAAGATGATTGTAGGGAGCTAATAGTGGAGTATTAAAAAGTTCGGGAAACATTACAAAATCGGATTTATAATCGGACATCACATCAACAAAAAATTCCACCTGTTCAAAAAACTCCTCCAGACTTTTGAAATGCCGCATCTGCCATTGTACCAAACCCAACCTTACTACACTGTCCTGCATCGTATTTGGCCTGGCACTGTAATAAATATTGCTCCATTCCAGCAAAACCGCGTTTTCCTGAGAGGAAGTGTCGCCAGGTAGATAATTCTTCAAAATGCGGATAGGCTGAAAACTATTGGAAAGCTGAAAAGTTAAAACCGGATCGTAAATTTCTTTTTTTTTCACTTTTTGAATATACTGTCTCGGAGTAAGTTCATGCATGTATTCATGATAATTCGGAATCCTTCCCCCGATCACGATGGCTTTCAGGTTCCGTTGTTCGCAAAGCTCCTTCCGAGCATCATACAACCTTCTTCCCAAGCGCAGAGAACGGTATTCCGGATCCACAAACATCTCGATTCCGTAAAGCACATTTCCTGAATTATAATGCGTATTAAAGCTGCCGTTTCCTGTGATTTCTGCATACGTATGATCATCACCATACAGTTCATACTGAACAATAATGGACAATGATGCCGCCGCTACTTTTCCATTTACAGTAACGCAAATTTGACCGTCCGGAAAAATGGAAGTCAGTTTTTGGATATTCCGTTTGTCCCAAACGTCATCCCGCATTTCGGGATACGATTTCTTCATGACCTCAATTAAACTTTCATAGTCATCTAACGTTAATCTTCTGATATCAACTTGCATAATGATTTATTTTGAATAAGCGATGTTGTTTTTGGTCAGTTTTAAAACCCTCAAAACCAGCAATAGGGCTGAGATGGTGAGTCCGAGACCTAATGCAATCCACATTCCGAAAGCACCCATTTCTAAAGTAACGCATAAAAAATAGCCCAAAGGAATGGCAATAATCCAATAGGAAAAAAAAGTTAAATAACTTGGAATTTTTACGTCCTGAATTCCTCTCAAAATTCCCAAAGCTGTTACTTGAATCCCGTCTGAAAGTTGAAAAAGAGCAGCGATAACGAGGAGTTTTGATGCTAAAGCAATCACTTCCACATCTTCTTTCTTTGTGAAAAAAGTAGGTAAAATTTCACGAGCTGCTACAAAGAATATCCCGCAGATTCCCATGTAAATGAAAGTGATTTTGAGATTATTAATGCCAATGGCACGGAGTTCCAGAAAATTCCGCTCTCCGAATTTCCTGCCAATCATCACTGTGGAAGCTACACTGAATCCAACGCAAAGATTAAAAGTGAAAGAAGCCATGCTGAGCGCAATTTGGTGCGATGCAATATCCATTGCCGAAACCAAACCACAAATGAATGCTGCACCGGCAAAAGCTGTTATTTCAAAAAACATCTGTAGCGCAGTCGGAAGACCGAGTTTCAGCATTTTAGAAAACATATTTCTGCGAAGTTCATTCAGTTTCAAGGTGAAATTTCGCACATATCTTTTGGTAGTTTCGTGATTTACCATCACAGCATACAGAAAAACCATCATGAAAATTCTAGCAACCAGCGTGGCCAGCGCAGAGCCTTTCACGCCCATCGCAGGAAAACCGAACATGCCTTTGATGAAAATATAATTCAGGACAATATTGATCACATTAGCAATAATGGTGGCTTTGGTAACACCTATCGTATAGCCCAAGCCTTCGGAAACTTCACGCAAAGTTTGGAATGCCATAAAAGGAAGAATACTGAAAGCCATGATCATAATAATATCCTGAGTGTCCGGAATAATTTCAGGTGGCTGATTCAGATGTTCAAGAAGAGGAATAAAGCCAAGCAACACCAGCATGAGTAGAAATCCCACAGCGAGATTCAGTGCCAGTCCGTGTTGAAAGACGGACATGATTCGGTGGTGTTTCTGCCGGGAATGTGCCTGAGAAACCAGAGGCGGAATGGCAAACGAAATGCCCAGTCCAAATATAAAAACTGATATAAATAAAGCATTTCCAAGAGAAACTGCAGCAAGAGCATTGGCTCCCAAAAGGTTTCCCACAATAATATTGTCAAAAAGCTGTACTGAAACCTGACCCAGTTGGGTTAGCATCACCGGAACCGCCAAAACAAGGGCTTCGCGGGTATATTTTTTGTGCAGGAAACTCATGGATTTAAACAAAAAAAATTTGCAGCAAAAATACTGCAAACTTCTTTATGATAGTAATGTTGGTATAAACTTATTTTCTGACAAATGCGGCCACATCTTCAGCCGAAACGGTGCTTCCTCCTAAGATAATGAGACGTTCAACAATGTTTCTTAGTTCCCGGATATTTCCAGTCCAGCTGAAATTTTCAAGACTTTTGATAGCTTCGTCATCAAAAACTTTCGGTGCATTTCCTTGTTCGTCTGCAATAATTTTAGCAAAATGTTCTACCAACATTTTGATGTCTTCTTTTCTCTCATCCAACGGCGGAACGTATATTTCAATAACGGAAAGCCTGTGATAGAGGTCTTCCCGGAAACGTCCGGCTTCTATTTCGGCCTGCATATTCTTGTTGGTGGCGGCCAGAACTCTTACATCCACTTTGATCTCTTTGTCGCTTCCTACGGGAGAAACTTTGCTTTCCTGTAGTGCACGAAGTACTTTTGCCTGGGCAATAAGGCTCAT
>JAEYOX010000102.1 GCA_023411265.1 Bacteroidota bacterium
TCTACCAGCTGAGCTACCAGGTCTTAGAGCGGACTCTAAAAATTTTCTCGTGCCTGCGACTGGACTCGAACCAGCACATCCATAGGAAACCACCCCCTCAAGATGGCGTGTCTACCAATTTCACCACGCAGGCAAAACCGCAATTGATACGGACTTTTGGATTGTGACCTGGCTGGGATTCGAACCCAGGACCCATACATTAAAAGTGTATTGCTCTACCAGCTGAGCTACCAGGTCGGCCTTTTTCCTGACAGAATTTCTTCTGTTTTTAAAAGTGGTGCAAAGATAGAGATTTTTTTAGTTTCTCAAAATTTTTTAGGTACTTTGTACAAACAAGACAGATGATTATTTCGGTACTCGGCTATATGGGCTGCGGCAAGACACACATATCCAAAAGGTTGAGCCGCGAAATGAACTATGAATTTATTGATCTGGACATAATTATTTCAAGGAAATGCAAACTCAGCATTCCCGATATTTTCCAGCAAAAAGGCGAAATGTATTTTCGACGACAGGAAAGAGCCGTTCTGGAAGAGATATTGGCCACCCGCAGCAATTGCATTTTAAGCTTGGGTGGCGGGACTCCCGCATACTACAATAACATGGAGGTCATCAATGAGAATTCTGTCAGTTTTTATTTGCAAACTTCTATTCCCATACTTTCCGAAAGACTTTTGAGACAAAAGCATAAACGGCCTCTCATTGCTCGCATCTCTGATGAAGATTTGCCTGAATTTATTGCCAAACATCTGTTTGAAAGAATTCCTTTCTACAGCAAAGCTCAGTTTACAATCAATACTTTAGGCAGAGACTCGGATGCCATCATCGCAGAAATTATTTCCAGAATATATTAAAGTTCATTCTCTTCGTCTCTGTCTCCGGAAAAAAAATCATCCCAATCTGTATCCACAGTATCGGGACTGTCTGAAATAAAATCGCTGAGTTCCCTGCGGTCTTTTTTGGTTGGTCTTCCTTCTCCTTTATTCCGGTAATAACTTTGTTCAGACCTACGCATTTTTAACAAGTCATACTGTTCTTTTTCAGTAAGATCTTCAACGTGCAGCGGAAGTAGCTTCGCTCCCACTCTGCTTTTCGGAATCTGAAGAACTTTAAAAGCATACAGAATCTGGTTTTTTTTTATTTTAATTTCTTCGCCAACTTTCACCTCTCTGGAAGATTTTACAACACTCTCCCCAATGGCCACCCTGTTCTTCTTTATTTCGTCCGCAGCCAGAGAACGTGTTTTATACAACCGCACACACCATAAAAATTTATCAATTCTCATATTTTTTTATACTTTTGCCTGATACAAATTTCAGCAATTTAATTATTACTTTAAAATGAAAAAATTATTCCTATATAGTTGTTTAGTTCTGGCAGCTGTTGCCTGCAGAAAAGAAGATGATGTGGAGACTTACAAGGAACCCGATAATATTGAAACGCAAAACGCGTACGATGATCAGGCTATTCAAAAATATATGGAAACCCATTATCTAGACGATCGCGGTATTATCGTTCCCTTCAGTGACAGTGATCCTTCGGATGATAACAATACGAAATTATCCCAAATGAACCCTAAAACACTTCCTTCAGGAGTAGTGTATATCGTTCGACCTAATGCACAACCCAACCCAGGAACTGCAATTGGAAGCACAGATATTATCCGGCTGATGACTAAAACGACTTCCGTTATTGCTATGGAAACGAATGGTAATGTGTCCTTCTCTAATCCGGTGGCGTTCCGAAGTACCGTGGATGGCAGCGGTGTTCCGGAAGTAGATCCGAAATATTATTTCGTGAGCGATGCTGAGGCCAATACCGCCGGAAAACCTAAATCCTACTTTGAAATTGAAGGTTTTAAAGAGGCTTTACAGCATTTTCGCGCTTTCAATATGGATGATGTGGATAACTTTAACATGCAAGGAATTATAATCGTGCCGTCACGAGCGGCGTTTTCCAGAGACAACCATTATCCGCATGTAAGTTATTCTATGAGAAACAGAAGTTTGGTATTTAATTTTCAGGTGTATAAAACTACTCCCAGACCATAAAAAAAAGGCTGATCTACTTTAACGGACAGCCTTTTTTGTTTCATTTATGATTGCTTACAATTAAATTTTGGTCAGCTTCGCAAATTTAAGGATAAGATTTTTCTCGCCTTCATGCTGGAAAAGAACCTTGGCTTTGATGTTTTGCGGATCGGTACCATCTAAAAAAGTAACCTCTCCGATGCCGAATCGGTCATGACGAACTCGGTCTCCCACTTCAATATCCTGAGAACTTTGTCCGCTCGGATTGATAATTTTTGCGGTAGCCACCGGTTTCAGATTGCGAGACCTGGTTTGCGAAAAATCGTCGTGCCGTTCTATTTTTTTCTTGGGATCCAGTTTTTTAAATGATTTGGATATTGGAGGAGCTTCATCAAATATTCCGGATTTTATGCCGGAATGATTAACGAATCTGCTTTCTGTGGCAGGATTAATGAACTCCAAAAACTCACTGTTTACTTCACTAAGAAAGCGCGACGGTTCCGCATCAGTAATTTTCCCCCACTGAAATCGGGATATTGCATAGGTAAAGAAAACCTGCTTCTCTGCTCTGGTAAGCGCCACATAAAATAATCTCCTTTCTTCTTCCAGTTCTTCTCGTGTAGAAGAACTCATAAAACTCGGAAAAAGATTTTCTTCCAATCCCACCAAATGAACCACCGGAAATTCCAATCCTTTGGAAAGGTGAATGGTCATCAGAGAAACCTTATCCCTATCATCATCTTTATTATTATCCTGATTGGTTGATAAAGCAATACTTCCCAAAAAGTTGCTCAGTCCGGGATCGCCATCTTCCACCTGTAGCTGTTCGTCGATAAATCCGCGCATGGAATTGAGCAGTTCCTGTACGTTTTCTACCCTGGAAATACCTTCGGGAGTTTGATCGTCTTTCAGGAATTTTATCAAGCCGCTTCTTTTGGCCACTTCCATAGCTACAGTGTAGGCATCTTCTGTTTTCAACATCACTTCGAAGGCTTTAATCATGGCCCAAAAATCCGCAAGTTTGGTGAGAATTCCATTGTTTAGCCCTAGTTGAGGAGAATAAAAACCAAGATTATCCAAAACTTTGGATACCGAAATATTCTGAGAATCTGCAAAAACTATCAATTTATTCTGAGTGGTTTCACCAATTCCCCGTGTCGGATAATTGATAACTCTTGAAAGTGCTTCGTTGTCATTTTCATTCACCAGAAGGCGTAGATAAGCCAACAGGTCTTTTACTTCCTTTCTTTGATAAAACGACAAACCGCCATAAACACGGTAGGGAATGTTTTTCTTCCGCAGGGAATCCTCAAATGCTCTCGTTTGAGAATTGGTACGGTACAAAATCGCAAAATCACTGAATTTTCTTTGCTGAGAATTGTGAAGTTCCCAGATATTGGATGCAACAAATCCAGCTTCATCGGCATCAGAAAGTGCACGATACACCTTTATTTTTTCTCCGGTTTCATTCTCACTGAAAACATTTTTTTTAAACTGCTGTACATTTTTTGAAATCACCGCATTGGCAGCATCCACAATATTCTGTGTAGATCTATAATTCTGCTCCAGTGACACAGTAACCGCATCTGGATAATCTTTTTTAAAATTCAGAATGTTATAAATATTGGCACCCCGAAATGAATAGATAGACTGAGCATCATCGCCTACTACACAAATATTTTCAAACTTGGAAGCCAATGCTTTTACAATCAGATATTGCGAATGATTGGTATCCTGATACTCGTCCACCAAAATATACCGGAATCGATCCTGATATTTGGCAAGCACTTCAGGAAAGCGAGTCAGCAACTCGTTGGTTCGTAACAGCAAATCATCAAAATCCATTGCTCCGTTGCGGAAACAGGTTTCCACGTATTTTCCATAGATCTGTCCCAGATACTTCATATTGGCTCTTTCGTCTGCTTCTATCAGTTCGGGATTATTGAGATAAGCTCTTACGGTAACCAGGTTATTTTTATATGCTGAAATCCTCGACATTACTTTTTTAGGTTTGTAGAGATCAGCGTCAATATTCAATTCCTTGATTACCTTTTTCAAAACATTCAGGGAATCCTGGGTGTCATATATAGTGAAATTGGAAGGAAAACCCAGAAGATGTGCTTCGCTTCGCAAAATTCTTGCGAACACAGAGTGAAAAGTCCCCATCCAAATGCTTTTCGCATCGCTCTCGCCCACAACCTTTCCAATTCTCTCCTTCATTTCACGGGCCGCTTTATTGGTAAATGTAAGTGCCAAAATGTGAAACGGACTTACCCCATTGCTAATGAGGTGGGCTATTCTCATGGTGAGAACTCGTGTTTTTCCGGAACCGGCACCTGCAAGCACCATGAGCGGCCCTTCAGTTGTAGTAACAGCCTGATACTGTGCTTCATTTAATCCCTGAAGATACTCCATTTAAGAACTTTTTTGAATTACAAAAGTAGGCTTTAGAAAGGAGAATTCAAAGCTGAGAGTTTAGCCCTAAGATGTGAAAAAAAAATTGCAGGTCTGTAAAATCCTGCAATTGAACTAAGGAGAAAAGAAGTCAATTTATCAGCCATGTGATGGCATCCTCTTCTTCAGATTTTTTGAAAATTTTATAATCTCCAATCATGAATTTCTGAAAATTTTTCACGTGGGAAGAAAGCTTGTCACAATCGGTAATAAATGCTGTTTTGTTCCAACAGCAACGTTTTTGTACACGACGGATAGCGTCTTCAAACCAAACGCCGAAATCACCTTCCGGATCATTCTCGATAACATACATAAAGTGAATTTTCGGATTTTTTTCTGTTTTCTCAGATACTTCCGGGAGTATTTCCTGTGCAAAATCATTTCTTGAGATTGTTGATAAATTAAATCCCAGAACGGTTTCAGGTAGATTGATGATTTTTTTGACCATGGCAATGTGATTTGATGCTTAAAGATACTCAATACTAACTTATTAAACAAAACAATGAAATGATTAAATATTCGCAACACGCTAGTTAACAACACCTTAACATTACTCAAGTAACGCAGTTTATAAAAAATATTGGATATTATGTAAAATAACGCAATGATCAACTTTGCCGAATACGAACAAAACCGCCTGATTCCGGCGGTTGTTTTTTATAAAATATAATGAATTATTCTTTATCGTTTTGGGAGAAAAACTTCTGCCAGCATACAGCGGGCACTGCCGCCTCCATTGGTTTCAATGGTAGTGAGAGGAGCATAAATAATTTCACAATAACTTTTTATTTTATCAATCTGATCTTGTGTCAAAGAATAATAGGCTGTTTCGCTCATCACAAGAAATTTCTCCCCTTCCGTATTGTGAACCTGAAGCATGTTTCCTGCAAAATTCTGCATTTGTTCTTCAGAAATTTCGATTAGCTCCTTTCCGGATCTTTTGATCGTTTCTTGTACTTTTTCGCGTTCTATTTCATCATCAATAGCATCCAGACAAATCACTACAAACCGGTCTGCAACACACATCATCACATTGGTGTGATAGATGGGCAGTCTCTCATTTCCCGCATTTTGAAAGGAATGAAAAACGATAGGTTCATAACCGATTTTTTTGCAAAACTCACGGAAAAGTTCTTTGTCTAAACGCAATGAAACAGAGCCATACGCCAATTTATAATCGTGGTCGAAAATAATACTTCCCGTTGCTTCCAGAAACTTTCCTTCTGATTCTGTATGTGAAATATCTATAATTTCATTTATTTGAAAGCCATGGTTTTGCAGTTCTTCAAGAATTTCCGGTCTCCTTTCCTCCCTTCTGTTTGGTGCAAACATTGGATACAGAACCACCTTTCCGTCGCTGCCAAAACTCACCCAATTGTTAGGAAAAATGGAATCCGGAGTATGAGGTTCCAAAGTATCTTTTACAGTAATTACATTGATTCCTTTCTCCCTGAGCTTTGAAACAAAGTTCTGAAATTCCTCCAAAGCTTTCCGCTGTGTATTTTCGTTCTCAGAATTGATTTGAAAATAATTATTTTCGGCTGTTTGTTCATTATATCCGAATGCTATCGGCTCTATCATAAGAACAGTATTGGTTGTCTGCATATTTGATTTATATTGATTTACAAAATTACTCATAATATATCAGAAAGAGAAACGGGACAAAGGCGGAAAAAACATTAAAAAACTTCTTTGTCCAACGGCAAATCATTAACTTGCATATCAGAAATATTCCCCGTGAAAGGTATTCTTGAAATTATTTGTTATGAAATTACTTCTGCGGAAACTGCATTACAATCCGTGGCAGATCGTATTGTTTTTGCGGCAGAGCGCGCGTGGGGCGGAACTACACCGAATATTGATGAGTTCCGCTATCTGAAACATAAATATACAAAGCCTATTTACGTACAGATTTCTCCGCAAAGCGAGGCTTTCCTGTCTTCAGATACGGAATTTGAAAAAATGAAAAGAGATCTACTTGCTTTTAAAGACGCCGGTGCGGCTGGCTTTGTCTTTGGAATTTTGAATCGCGGCAATCAAATTGATTTGAAAAAAAATAAAGAGCTTATGGCTTTGGCAGATCCTCTACCGTGTACTTTTTCTAAAGCTGCCGATCACACTCCGGTTTTGAAGGAAACTGTGGAACAATTGGTGCGATTAGGTTTTCACGGCGTTATTACTTCAGGTGGCAAAAGGGATATACTAAAATCAAAGGCCGAACTGAAAGAACTGGTTGATCTTTTTTCTCATCGTATCAACATTATGATCAACGGGAATGTTTCTTCAAAAAATATTTCTGAAATAAAAATTGAAACCGGAGCACGCTTTTTCCACTCCACAGCGATTCCTCCTTATGAAAGTTATGTAAATGAGGATGAAATTAAAAAGTTGAAAATGCAGTTGTAATTATTCACGAACCAGCGGCATAGTGGAGCATCTGAGCAATCCTCCCATCTTGGAGACCTCACGATAAGGTACTTCTTCTACCGTCATTCCCCATTCATTTCGTAGAAAATCATTCATTCTAATAAAACTACTGTCGGAAACCACTACTTCTGGGGAAATGGAGAAAATATTCGGATACATTTCGAACATCTCCTGATCTGTCACGTGAAAGCAGTTTTCCTCTCCGAAAATATCGAGAATCAACTGATAGTCGCTTTCATCCACAAAACCATCTTTGTAAATAATACATTTATCTTTTCCGACTGGATTGAACGTACAATCCAAATGCAGAATTCCCTGATAAGGAACAGTATCGTTCTTCTTCAGGTCAAAATCAATAATTCTTTTTTTAGGGAAATATTCTTTCAGGATATTGATGGCGTATTCGTTAGTACGCGCAGTTTTAAAATTCCGATAATCCTCGCTGAAGCAGGTTCCGATGAACAAAAAATCGTTCCAGACAATTACATCGCCTCCTTCTATGTGTGCAGATTCCGGAAGATTAATAATGTCGCGCCATTTCACTTCTTCAAAGATCTTTTTATAAGCATCCTGCTCATCAGCTCTGTCGGCAATAACATTGGAAATGATCATTTTATCATCAATCACAAAAGCCACGTCGCGAGCAAATACCTGATTGTAATCTTCAATAATATCGGGTCGGAAAACATTGACTTCATATTTTTTAAGCACTTTTTCGAACGCATTCATTTCGTTAATAATATCCTCTTCGCGAGGGTAGATATTATTCTGGATAGAATGGAATGATTTTGCGTCATAGCTTTCATCCAACGCAGGAATTCCTCCCATGGAGCGGGGCTGTCCCAATACAACTGATGATAATTTTCCTGTTTCGTTTTTTATATTAAGTTTCATAAATATGCGCTGGTTACAAAGATAATGAAAGGTTTTAGATGATGAAAGTTTTCAAAAAAAACAAAAAACTCCCAAAAAGGAGTTTTTTACTTACGGTCTTTTACTCAGTTATCTGTTTACGATATCTATATAATCACGTTTTTGGGCACCTTGGTACACTTGTCTTGGCCTTCCGATCGGGTCTCCTTTCAGGCGCATTTCTTTCCACTGAGAAATCCATCCCGGCAATCTCCCCAAAGCAAACATTACAGTGAACATTTCTGTAGGAATTCCTAATGCTCTGTAAATAATTCCGGAATAGAAATCCACATTTGGGTACAGTTTTCGGCTTACGAAATAATCGTCTTCCAACGCAACTCTTTCCAACTGCATAGCAATATCTAAAGCTTTATCATCGATTCCCATTGCATTCAGCAAGTCGTCGGCTGCTTTCTTAATAATGGTCGCTCTCGGGTCGAAGCTTTTATAAACTCTGTGACCGAAGCCCATCAAACGGAAATTATCGTCTTTATTTTTTGCTTTTTCTACATATTTTGCTACATCGCCTCCGTCTTGTTCAATCATTTCCAGCATCTCGATCACAGCCTGGTTGGCACCACCGTGAAGCGGACCCCAAAGTGCAGAAATTCCGGCAGACACAGACGCGAACAATCCGGTGTGGGCAGAGCCTACCATTCTCACGGTAGAGGTAGAACAGTTTTGCTCATGATCAGCATGAAGAATTAATAGCTTATCTAGTGCATCTACTACCACCGGATTCATTTCAAACTCCTCGTTCGGACGACGGAAACACATTCTGTAGAAATTCTCTACATAATTCAGTTTATTGTCGCCATGATTAATAGGGAAGCCCATTCTTTTTCGATACGTCCACGCACAGAGGTGAGAGAATTTGGCAATCAGCATTTCGGCAGCGTGATCTAAATCTTCTTTAGAATTTACGTTGACTGCTTTTGGGTTAAAAGCCGTTAGTGCTGAGGTAAGAGAAGATAAAACTCCCATAGGATGCGCCGAACGGGGGAACACATCGATAAGACGTTTCATTTCGTCCGCTACGAAATTGTATTTTTTAATTCCGGTTTCGAAGTTATCGAACTGCTCCTTGGTCGGTAACTCGCCATGAAGCAGCAGATACATTACTTCTGTAAAATTTGATTTTTCTGCAATTTGCTCAATCGGATAACCTCTGTAATACAGTTCACCCTGATCTCCGTCAAGATAAGTGATTTCGCTGACTGTAGCGCCTGTATTTTTATATCCTAAATCCAAAGTAATGAGGCCTGTCTGATCTCTCAGTTTTGAAATATCAATACCTCTGTCTCCGATGGTGCTTTCTACAACGGGGTATTCGAAAGATTGCCCGTCGTAATTCAATATAACTTTGTTCTGTGACATTTTGTTGAAAAATTTTTGTTAAAAATACGGAAAAACCGTTTAATAATAAAACTTCCGGAGGCCAGACTGATGTTTTTTTTCTATTTAGGCTATTAATTTTCTGCAAAAAATTAGGCTTAAAAATATATCAAAGAATAGTTTTCTGATAATCAAACGCTTAAAATAAAAAACACCAGAATTTTTATTCTGATGTTTTCAATAATAAATATGTGTTATTGTTTATCTACTGACTTTAAAAGCGTCCATTCCAGGAAATAGGGCTGTTTCTCCTAACGCTTCTTCAATTCTCAGGAGTTGATTGTATTTCGCCATTCTATCCGAACGGGAGGCAGAACCTGTTTTGATCTGTCCGCAGTTCATCGCCACTGCAAGGTCTGCAATAGTAGCATCTTCGGTTTCGCCTGATCTGTGGGACATTACAGAAGTGTAGCGGTTATGTTGCGCCATTTGTACCGCTGCCATGGTTTCAGAAAGTGAGCCAATCTGATTGACTTTTACCAGAATGGAGTTCGCAATGCCTTCGTTTATTCCTCTGGAAAGTCTTTCAACATTTGTTACAAATAAGTCATCTCCTACGAGTTGTACATTTTTCCCGATTTTATCTGTCAGCATTTTCCAGCCTTCCCAGTCGTCTTCGTGCATTCCGTCTTCAATGGAAATAATCGGATATTTTGAAGAAAGTTCAGCAAGATAAGACACTTGTTCTTCTCTGTTTCTGTGTGCTCCTTGGTCTCCCTCAAATTTTCTGTAATCGTATGTTCCGTCTTTATAAAACTCAGAAGCTGCACAGTCTAACGCCAGCATAATATCATCGCCAGGCGTATAACCAGCTTTTTCAATCGCCTGCAAGAGAGTATCCAAGGCATCTTCAGTTCCGTTGAAAGTCGGTGCAAAACCACCTTCATCTCCTACAGCGGTAGAAAGATTTCTGCTTTTGAGAATGGATTTCAAACTGTGGAAAATTTCGGTTCCTTTTCTTAAAGCATGAGAAAAGGATTCTGCTTTCACGGGCATAATCATGAATTCCTGAAAAGCGATAGGAGCATCCGAATGCGAACCGCCGTTGATCACATTCATCATGGGAACGGGCAAAGTATTGGCGTTAACACCGCCTACATATTTGTAAAGTGGAAGCCTGAGGTCTGTGGCTGCAGCTCTGGCAACAGCAAGAGACACGCCTAAAATCGCATTCGCTCCGAGGTTTCCTTTATTTCCGGAATTATCCAGATCGATCATCATCTGATCAATATGATTTTGTTCATACACCGGAAGACCGATAATTTCGGGAGCAATAATTTCACGGACATTTTCCACTGCTTTCAGGACTCCTTTTCCCAGATAATCTAAACCGCCATCGCGAAGTTCTACAGCTTCATGCTCACCTGTGGAAGCACCCGAAGGAACGGCAGCCCGCCCCATTGCACCACTTTCGGTGAAAACATCTACTTCTACGGTAGGATTTCCTCTGGAATCAAGAATTTGTCTGGCCTCGACGTACGAAATGTAACTCATGTTTAAATTGTTATTGTTGGTTTGTAAATAATTTTTATGAAATACTTGTTAAAAGTTTCGCAAATTTAATGATTATTTGGCGGAAATTAAAGTAATACTCAAGGCTGTTCCTACTTTCCATTCTAAATTCTTAATTTTGAAACATAAACCAAAATAGTAAATATGAAAAAAACTGTTATCACGCTCGCTGTTGTTTTTACAATCACAGCAAGTTGTAAAAAAAATTCCGAAAATTCCTGGATGCTTAGTAACGAATCTGCTGATTCCACTGCTGCAGTCCAAGAAACTGCAACAGATGAGGTACAAGAAGAAACCCACCGATATGTGGCTGAAGACGGCACTAATGCCCACGTCACTTTCGGTAATTCAGCAGAAGGAAATCACATCATCATCTACAGTAATAACAAAACGATTCGGGCCGACGAAAAAGAAAAACTTCCCAATGGTGCCGTTTATAGAACCCATGATATTGAGGTTCGTTCGGAAGACAACTTGATTACCATTACACAGGAAAATAATGTCATTGAATTGAAAAAGGCCGGAACTCCCTAAATATCAATATAAAAGCCACTAAAATAAAGTGGCTTTTATTTTTATTTTATTTTTTAAAACCGATAACCAACGGACAGTCCGAATCTGAGTCCTGCCCACGGACCGTCAAGCTTGGCTGTTGCTCCATTTTCATTGGCTGTTGCATGAATTTTGACCAGCGGAACATCCAGATTATTTAATTCTTCTTGAAGATCACGCTGCATTTCTGGAGTCAGTTTAAGACCCTTACTGATCGCAGTCAAATCTCCGTTGGAAAATCCGTAATGTCCTCCTATTATTGAAAAATCAATTACCCAGTTTTGCTTTGCTCCTAAAACCCATTGATTACCAATCATCAAACCAAAACTGCTGGCTGAAATATCTCCTGACATATCTACTCTAATATTGACAGGAACCATCACTCCCCCTATATTCTCTTCGCTTTCAAAATCATAGTGGTAATTACTCATATCAATTTGCGAATACCTGTAATAAGGCGCAAGATAAAAGCCTCTTCCAAAACCTCTTTTCCCAAGGTAGATTCGGGGTTCTAATGTGAAGGAATTGTAAGACATTTCAATATTTTTGACATCTCCCAAATCTTCACCTTTCAGAAAAGTATCTACATATGGCACTTTACCTTTAGGCATAAAGGAATAGGTGGCACTCACGGAAAACTTCTTATTGATAACTCTTTCATAGGTAAGATTGATGTTTCCCAAAGCGTAGGCTGTAACGTTGGTTTTGATAATATTTTTCCCTAATTCCTGGGTGATATCATCTAACGAATCGGTATCGGTATTCTGCGAATACATCAATGAACATGAGCATAGTGCGAATAATGCTAAAAATTTAAGTTTCATGGTTTTTTTGTTTAGGATTAAATTTAATTTCTTTTTGCATTCATAATTTAAAGCAAAAATAATTCTTTTTATAATATAAACAATACCATTAGATAGTATTTAATATAAAAAACGCCGCAAATTATTGCGGCGTTTATAATTATGTTAAATTATCTTACTCCTTATTTTCCGGAGCATCAGCGTTTGGTTCATCTGTTTCGGCTGTATTTTGTGGTTCTTCAACCTCCGCTTCAGCATTTTTTTCATCCCTTACAGTGGTTGCCGCAGTCGGCATAGTAGCCACAGCTTCTTTCTTAGCAGCAGTGCTTCTTCTGCTTCTTCTGGTTGTTTTTTTCTCCTCTTCATTCGGATTGTAAATTTCATTGAAATCTACCAGTTCAATCATCGCCATATCAGCAGAATCACCTGCTCTGAATCCGGTTTTGATGATTCTTGTATATCCTCCATTTCTTTCTGCAATCTTAGGAGCTACCGTTCTAAAAAGCTCAGTAACAGCTTCTTTACTTTGCAATGAAGAGAAAACTGTTCTTCTATTGTGAGTTGTATCTTCTTTCGCTTTGGTTAAAAGAGGTTCAATATATACTCTCAGAGCTTTTGCTTTTGCAACAGTGGTATTGATTCTTTTATGCTCAATAAGAGAACAAGCCATATTAGAAAGCATTGCTTTTCTGTGTGGAGCAGTTCTTCCTAAGTGATTGATTTTTTTACCGTGTCTCATTGTTTATTATTTATCAGCGTCTAACTTATATTTGGCAACGTCGAAACCGAAGTTAAGACCTTTTGAGTGTACTAATTCTTCCAATTCAGTCAGAGATTTCTTACCAAAATTTCTGAATTTCATGAGATCAGACTTGCTATAGGAAACCAGTTCTCCCAGGGTTTCTACTTCCGCAGCTTTCAGACAGTTTAGGGCTCTTACGGAAAGGTCCATATCTGCCAGCTTGGATTTAAGAAGCTGTCTGGTGTGAAGAGTTTCTTCATCATACTGGATGGATGCTTTCACGGCTTCTGTTTCCAAAGTAATTCTTTCATCGGAGAACAGCATGAAATGATAGATTAAAATCTTAGAGGCTTCTGTCAAAGCATTCTGCGGAGTAATAGATCCATCGGTTTCAATATCCAGTATTAATTTTTCGTAGTCTGTTTTTTGCTCAACACGATAGTTTTCAATCGCATACTTTACTTTCTTGATCGGGGTGAAGATAGAATCAATCGCAATGGTTCCGATGGGAGCGTTGTTAGATTTATTCTGTTCAGAAGGAACATATCCTCTACCTTTTTCAATATCGAAAGTTATTTCAAAAGTAACGTCTTTATTAAGATTACAGATTACCAGATCCGTATTTAGAACCTCGAAACCACTCATGAATTTCCCTAGATCTCCGGCAGTGATGACTGTTTTTCCGGTTACTTTGGCAGTTACCTGCTCGTTGGTTTGTTGCTCTGAAGTGGCTTTCAGGCGAAGTTGCTTTAGATTAAGAATAATTTCTGTTACATCTTCTATAATACCTGGAATTGTTGAAAACTCGTGCTCTACACCCTCTATTTTGATAGAAGAAATAGCATATCCTTCAAGAGAAGAAAGTAATACTCTTCTCAAAGCATTACCGATAGTAAGTCCGAAACCCGGTTCAAGAGGCCTGAATTCGAACTGGCCTTTGAAATCATCGGAGCTTAAAAGAATTACTTTATCGGGTTTTATGAATTGTAAAATTGCCATATTATTGGTTGAGCAAAGGTTGTTTAAAATTATTATTTGTTGTAAAGTTCTACGATAAGCTGTTCCTTAATGTCTTCAGGAATCTGAATTCTTTCAGGAGCAGAAAGGAAAGTTCCTTCTTTCTTCTCATCGTTGAACTGCAACCATTCGTAGTTAGCCTTGGAAGCAAGAGCATCCACTACCACTTCGAGGGATTTTGATTTTTGTCTTACTGCTATTACATCACCTGCTTTCAGCAAATAAGACGGGATGTTCACCAGCTCACCGTTTACGGTAATATGTCTGTGCGAAACCAACTGACGTGCTCCGGCTCTAGTTTTTGCAAATCCTAGTCTGTATACTACATTATCCAGTCTTGATTCACAAAGTTGCAATAGGATTTCTCCGGTAACACCACTTGCTCTGGATGCTTTTTCAAAAAGATTTGCGAATTGTTTCTCGAGAATTCCGTAGGTATATTTCGCTTTTTGCTTTTCGTTCAGCTGTACTGCGTACTCAGATTTTTTAGCACCTCTTCTTTTATTAGGTCCGTGTTGTCCCGGTGGTTGGTTTTTTCTTTTCTCGAAGTTTTTGTCATCTCCGAAGATTGCAGCACCAAATTTTCTTGCAATCTTAGTTTTTGGTCCAATATATCTTGCCATAATTTTTTAAGATTTTAGATTATACTCTTCTTCTTTTTGGTGGTCTACAACCGTTGTGCGGCATTGGCGTCACATCTACGATCTCACTTACTTCGATTCCAGAGTTATGAATGGTTCTGATAGCAGATTCTCTACCTGCTCCAGGCCCTTTTACAAAAACCTTTACTCTCCTTAATCCAGCTTCATGTGCTACAGTGGCACAGTTTTCGGCTGCCATTTGTGCAGCAAACGGGGTGTTCTTTTTAGAACCTCTGAATCCCATTTTACCTGCAGATGCCCAAGAGATTACTTCTCCGTTTTTATTCGTTAAAGAAATAATAATATTATTGAAAGATGCCTGGATATGTGCTTCTCCGATGGCTTCTACTTTTACTTTTCTTTTTTTAACTACTTTAGTTTGCTTTGCCATAATTCTAACGATTATTTACTTGCTTTTTTCTTGTTAGCAACAGTTTTTCTTCTTCCTTTACGGGTTCTAGAATTGTTTTTCGTTCTTTGGCCTCTTAAAGGTAATCCCAGTCTGTGACGTATTCCTCGTTGGCATCCTATGTCCATTAATCGCTTAATGTTCAATTGCACTTCAGAACGTAGTTCACCTTCCACTTTAATGTTCTCAGTGATGTAGTTTCTGATGGCAGCCAATTCATCGTCATTCCATTCGTTGACTTTCTTGTCTTCGCTGATACCGGCAGCTTTCAGAATTTCAGAAGAAGTACTTCTTCCGATTCCGTAAATATAAGTTAAGCCGATAACGCCTCTTTTGTTCTTTGGTAAATCAATACCGGAAATTCTCGCCATAATTTAATTTTAGCCTTGTCTTTGTTTAAATTTTGGGTTTTTCTTGTTGATCACGAACAGTACACCTTTTCTGCGTACAATTTTGCAATCAGCACTTCTTTTTTTAATAGATGCTCTAACTTTCATTTTGTTTTTGCTTTATGCTTATGGCAATTGGCTTTTGGCTAATTGCAATTTGTTATTAAAAGTTACAAACGCCAGATACCTTAGTACCTGAACGTGATTCTTCCCTTTGATAAATCATAGGGAGACATTTCAAGTTTTACTTTATCACCAGGGAGAAGTTTGATGTAATGCATTCTCATTTTACCGGAAATATGGGCAATAAGGACATGCCCATTTTCCAATTCAACACGAAACATGGCGTTGGAAAGTGATTCCACAATAACGCCATCCTGTTCAATATGTTTTTGTTTTGCCATTAACTTTGATTCGTTGTTCTCGACAGTTTAGACTGCATCAGTCCGTCATAATGATGATTCAAAAGATAGGTGTTGATTTGCTGAACAGTATCCAATGTTACCCCCACCATGATCAACAACGATGTTCCCCCGAAAAACAGGGCAAAATTCTGAGTTTGAACCAGCCATCCATACACTAGTGCCGGAAGGACTGCAAAAATAGCTAAAAATATTGAACCTGGCAAAGTGATTTTTGATAAAATATCATCCAGATAATCAGCAGTTTCTTTACCTGGTCTTATTTTAGGAATCAAACCGCCATTTCTCTTAAGGTCGTCTGCCATCTGATTGACAGGAATAGTTATCGCCGTATAAAAGAAAGTAAATACAATAATCAGTAATCCGAATAATACGTTATACTGCCAGCTGAACACGTTTTGGAATCCGGCAAAAAAGGTATTGCTATCGTCCACTTTGGTCAGAAGTCCCGGCACAAACATTAATGCCTGTGCAAAGATAATTGGCATTACACCCGCTGCATTCACTTTCAAAGGAATCCACTGTCTGGCTCCCTGCATCAAATTTTTATTGACACCACCTCTAGCCTGTGCACGACTTACATACTGAATCGGTATTTTTCTAACTGCTACAGAAAGAATAATGGCTAACAGTACTACCAGCATCCAGAACAGGATTTCAATCAGAATCATAATAGCTCCTGCTCCTCCTGCACCGGTTTGTGTTACATATTCCTGAACAAATGCCTGCGGAAGTCCAGCTAAAATCCCCACCATGATGAGAATGGAGATACCGTTTCCGATACCTTTGTCCGTAATTTTCTCACCCAGCCACATCGCAAATACGGAACCTGCTACCAGAATCACGATACTGGGCAACCAGAACATGATGGAGCTGGGCTCCACATAATAAGCCTGCGAAAACTGTGCATAAGGAAGAAACATAGTAGTGATGGAAGTAAGATAACTCGGTGCCTGCACAAGACATACAGCTATAGTAAGCCATCTTGTAATCTGGTTCAAGGTATTTCTTCCGGACTCACCGTCTTTCTGTAATTTTTGCAGATAGGGAATGGCCATTCCCATCAGCTGTACAATAATGGACGCTGAAATGTAGGGCATAATTCCCAAAGCCATAATAGATGCGTTGGCAAATGCACCTCCCGTAAAAGACGAAAGCAAACCAAGAAGCCCTGCTCCTTGGTTGTTTCCACCTTGATTTCTGTAGTTCTCTAATAAATCTCCCACTTCCGAAAGGTTGATGGCGGGTAGGGAAATAAATGTTGCGAATCTATACACCAGGATCATTCCTAAAGTAAAGAGGATTTTCTCTCTAAGTTCCTTAAGATTCCAAATGTTTTTAAGTGTTTGTATAAATCCTTTCATTTCAATAATTATAGAGTGATTGCTTTACCTCCTACCTTGGAAATAAGTTCTTCGGCAGATTTTGTGAACTTATCTGCAGAAATGGAAACTGCTGATTTCAGTTCTCCTCTGCCCATAATTTTCACAAGGTCAGTTTTAGTTACCAATCCGTTTTCCATCAATACTTCTTTAGTAATATCTCCTTTGATATTTTTAGTATCGATTAAGTTTTGGATGGTATCCAGATTAATCCCTCTAAATTCTTTTCTGTTCACATTATTAAAACCGAACTTGGGAAGTCTTCTTTGTAATGGCATTTGTCCTCCTTCAAAACCGATCTTCTGAGAGTATCCGGCTCTGGATTTCTGGCCTTTGTGCCCCTTCGTTGAAGTGCCTCCTTTTCCGCTTCCCTGTCCTCTTCCAATTCTCTTGGAATTGTGTGTGGAACCTGCTGCCGGCTGTATATTGTTTAACTTCATGTTGTTTAAATTTAATTAGTTTCCTGAACTTCTACTAAGTGTCTAACTGCAGCCACCATTCCTAAAATGGACGGCGTAGCCTGATGCTCTACTACCTGATGTAGTTTTTTCAAACCTAAAGCTTCAAGAGTTCTCTTCTGCGCCTGAGTTCTGCCAATAGCACTTCTTACCTGTTTTACTTTAATTGTTGCCATTTGTCTTAAAACTTATTAGTGTTTGAATACTTTATCTAATGATATACCTCTCATTCTTGCGATTTCTTCGGGAGTTCTGATGTCCAATAACGCTTTGAAAGTAGCTTTCACCATGTTATGTGGGTTAGAAGATCCTTTAGATTTAGTAAGAATATCTTTGATACCCGCAGATTCTACTACGATACGCACCGTATTACCTGCAATTACCCCAGTACCGTGAGAAGCTGGTCTCATAAATACATCGGCACCGCCAAATCTTGCAGCACTTTCATGGTAGATGGTTCCGTCCTTAGTAATAGGAACTCTAACTAAGTTTTTCTTTGCATCTTCTACCGCTTTGGAGATAGCAGTTGCAACTTCTTTAGATTTTCCCAGTCCGTAACCGATAACTCCCGCCTCGTCTCCAACAACTACGATTGCAGAAAACCCGAATGCACGGCCACCTTTGGTTACTTTAGTTACTCTGTTTACAGATACGAGACGATCTTTTAATTCTAATCCTCCCGGTTTTACTTTTTCGATATTATCTAGTCCTAACATTGTTTTTCCGAAATTTTATGATTAGAATTTTAGTCCGCCTTCTCTTGCACCGTCCGCCAGAGATTTCACACGGCCGTGGTATACGAATCCGTTTCTGTCGAACACTACATTTTCAATACCTGCAGCTTTTGCTTTCTCAGCGATTGCTTTTCCTACTTCTGCAGAGATTTCCACTTTATTTCCTGATGCTTTCAGTGCTCTCGAAGAGGCTGAAGCTAAGGTTTTTCCTTCTTTATCGTCAATTAACTGAGCGTAAATTTCCTTATTACTTTTGTAAACAGATAATCTTGGCAGTTCAGCAGAGCCGGAGATTTTCCCTCGAACTCTTCTTTTGATTCTGATTCTTTTTTGTACTTTATTTAGTGCCATTTTCTTAAAATTTATTAAGCAGATTTACCAGCTTTTCTTCTCACATTTTCCCCTACGAATCTTACTCCTTTTCCTTTGTAAGGCTCAGGTTTTCTGAATGATCTGATTTTGGCAGAAATCATTCCCAGAAGTTGCTTGTCGTGTGAAGACAGAGTAATAATTGGGTTTTTACCTTTTTCAGTCAATGTATCTACTTTCACTTCGCTTGGAAGTTCCATTACGATACCATGGGAGAATCCCAGTGCCAATTCCAGTTTCTGTCCGGAATGCGACGCTCTGTAACCAACCCCTACGAGTTCAAGTTTGTTTTCAAAGCCTTCGGAAGTACCTACCACCATGTTGTTGATGAGGGCTCTGTATAAACCGTGAAGAGCTTTGTGTTGTTTAGAATCAGATGGTCGGTTAACAGTAAGTTCGCCATCTTTCTGCTCTAAAGTAATTCCGGCAGTAAGCTGTTGTGAAAGTTCTCCTTTTGGGCCTTTCACAGTTACCAGCCCGTCTTTTTCCGTAATGGTAACTCCTGCAGGAATCTTTATAATTGCTTTACCAATTCTTGACATTTTCCTTATTTTAAAAAATTAATAAACATAGCAGATTACTTCGCCGCCTACATTCTCATTTTTCGCCTGCTTCCCTGTCATCACTCCTTTTGATGTAGAGATAACTGCGATACCTAAACCGTTCAGAACTCTTGGAAGTTCTGCAGAACCCGCATAGTATCTCAATCCCGGCCTAGAGGCTCTCTGGATAGATTTAATAGCCGGCTTACCGGTTTGTTTGTCATACTTTAAAGCGATTTTGATATTCCCTTGAACAGCGTTATCTTCAAACTTATAGTTGGTGATATACCCCTGGTCAAACAGAATTTTTGTAATCTCCTTTTTGATTTTCGATGCAGGAATATCCACCACTTTGTGGCCTGCGCTTTGTGCGTTCCTTACTCTGGTTAGGAAATCTGAAATTGGATCTGTTACCATTTTTCTTTTTTATTGTTATTGGTTTATGATCATCAGTTTTGAAAAAAAGAGCCGATATTCAAGAACCAAGAATCAAGATCTAAAATCTTGGTTATTTTAGCCTGGTTTTTGGGTTCTATATAATCAACTTGATGATCTCGATTATTCTAAATTGTTACCAACTTGCTTTTTTTACTCCAGGAATCAGGCCTGCATTGGCCATTTCTCTGAAAGTTACTCTGGAAATACCGAAGGTTCTCATATAACCTCTGGGTCTTCCGGTTAATTTACATCTGTTGTGTAATCTTACAGGGGAAGCGTTTTTTGGAAGTTTCTGTAATGCTTCATAATCTCCAGCTTCTTTCAAAGCTTTTCTTTTTTCAGCATATTTAGCAACCATTGCTTCTCTTTTGCGCTCGCGCGCTTTCATTGATTCTTTAGCCATTCTTAGTTCTTTTTAAATGGTAAACCGTAATGTGTTAATAATGCTTTTGCTTCTTTATCAGTTTTGGCTGTTGTAACAAAAGTGATGTCCATTCCCTGGATTTTTTTCACTTTATCAATAACGATTTCAGGGAAAATAATCTGTTCGGTAATTCCGAGGTTATAATTTCCTCTTCCGTCGAAACCGTCTGCTTTTATTCCAGAGAAATCTCTGATACGCGGAAGTGCAGAAGAAGTTAATCTGTCTAAGAACTCATACATTTTATCAGCTCTTAGGGTAACTCTTGCACCTACGGGCATTCCTTTTCTGAGTTTGAAAGCTGCTTCGTCTTTTTTGGAAAGGGTTCCTACTGCTTTCTGTCCGGTGATGGCAGTTAATTCTTCCACTGCATAATCTACGATTTTCTTATCGGCAGTAGCAGCTCCCAAACCTTGAGATACAACGATTTTCTCTAATCTGGGAACCTGCATTACAGATTTGTACCCAAACTCTTCCATCATTGCAGGAACAATTTTCTCTTTATATAATTTTTTTGGTCTTGCTATAAATTCCATTGTCATATACAATTATAAAGTTTCACCGGTTGATTTCGCAACTCTTACTTTTTTATCACCTTCTATCTTGCTCCCTGTTTTGGTTGCTTTTCCGTTTTTGTCCATCAAAGCCACATTAGAAATATGGATAGAAGCTTCTTTTTCTACAATTCCTCCCTGAGGGTTGGATGCGGAGGGCTTCACGTGTTTCTTAACGATGTTCACTCCGGCTACAATTACTCTGGGATCTTTTCCTTCTTTTTTGATTACTTCCAGAATTTCTCCTTTGCTACCTTTATTTTTTCCGGTGGTAACGATAACGTTATCGCCTCTTTTAATTTTAACTTTTGTCATTTTCTTAACATTTTAAAAAATTAAAGTACTTCGGGAGCTAATGAAATTACTTTCATATATTCCTTGTCTCTCAGTTCACGAGCCACTGGACCGAAAACACGGGTTCCTCTCATTTCACCGGCAGCATTCAAAAGAACGCAGGCATTATCGTCGAATTTGATATAAGATCCGTCTTTTCTGCGAATTGCTTTTTTGGTTCTTATTACTACGGCTTTAGAAACCTGTCCTTTTTTGGCATTTCCCTGAGGTGTAGAATCCTTGATCGTCACTACGATTTTATCACCAACGGAAGCATATCTTCTTCTGGTACCTCCCAGAACTCTGATGACCAAAACTTCTTTTGCTCCGGTATTATCAGCTACTTTTAATCTTGATTCTGTTTGTAACATTACTTAGCTTTTTCAATGATTCTTACTAATCTCCATTTTTTATTTTTGCTCAAAGGTCTTGTTTCCTGAATCAGGACAGTATCTCCTTCGTTGCACTCGTTGTTCTCGTCGTGTGCGGTATATTTTTTCGTTTTCAATACGAATTTACCGTACATCGGGTGTTTCATTCTCATCGTTTCGCTTACAACAATAGTTTTTTCCATTTTGTTGCTGGAAACCACTCCAATTCTTTCTTTTCTTAAATTTCTTTCCATTGTAAAAATGAATTATTGTTGTTTAGCAGTTATTTCTGTCTGCAATCTTGCGATGGTTCTTCTCAAATCTCTGATTTGGATCGGGTTTTCTACCGGGCTGATTTTGTGCGCTAATTTTGTTTTAGTGTATTCCGCTTTCAGTTCAGCTAATTTATTCTGTAGATCTCCTGCGTTCATGTTCTTGATGTCAGCATTTTTCATAATTCAAAGATTTATTGAGGTTTTACAAAATCGTTAGCGACTACAAACTTAGTGACTACCGGCAACTTCTGAGCAGCAAGGCGAAGGGCTTCTTTGGCTACGTCATAAGGAACGCCTCCTACTTCGAACATAATCTTACCTGGTTTTACAACGGCTACCCAATATTCCACAGCACCTTTACCTTTACCCATCCTTACTTCGGCAGGTTTTTTGGTAATCGGCTTATCGGGGAAAATTTTGATCCATAGTTGACCCTCTCTTTTCATATATCTCGTAGCGGCAATACGCGCTGCTTCGATCTGTCTTGCTGTAATCCACGCTCCGTCGATGGCTTTGATTCCGAAAGTTCCATACGCAAGTTGTGCTCCTCTCTGCGCATTTCCTTTCATCTTCATTTTATGAACACGACGGAATTTGGTTCTTCTTGGTTGTAACATTGTCTTAAATTTTAGATTTTAGATTCTAGATTTTAGTTTTCAGATTTTAAAAAAGTAACGGTGATTTAAAATTTAAAAAATATAATCTAAAATTTTAGTTGTTATTGTTTCTTCTTGGTCTTCTGTCACCTCTATCATCTCTTCTTTCTCTTCCTCCTCCATGTGATTTCTTTTGCTGCTGGCCTACGAGTGGTGTAAGTTCTCTTTTTCCGTACACTTCACCTTTCATGATCCATACTTTCACACCAAGTTTTCCATACTGTGTCAGTGCTTCGCCGATATGATAATCGATATCTGCTCTGAAAGTGGATAATGGAATTCTTCCGTCTTTGAAAGATTCACTTCTTGCCATTTCAGCTCCGTTCAAACGTCCGGAAATCATTACTTTGATTCCTTCTGCTCCCATTCTCATGGTAGAAGCAATGGCCATTTTTACAGCTCTTCTGTACGAGATACGGTTTTCAATCTGTTTTGCGATACTGTCTGCTACTAATACTGCATCCAGTTCAGGTCTTTTGATTTCGAAAATATTGATCTGAACATCCTTTCCGGTAAGCTTTTTCAATTCTTCTTTCAATTTATCAACTTCCTGTCCGCCTTTCCCGATAATAAGTCCCGGTCTTGCTGTAGTAATGGTTACAGTAACCAACTTGAGTGTTCTTTCAATATAAATTCTAGAAACCCCACCTTTGGATAATCTTGCTTCAAGGTATCTTCTGATTTTGTAGTCTTCCGCGATTCTGTCGCCATAATCGTTTCCGCCATACCAGTTAGAATCCCATCCTCTGATGATTCCTAATCTGTTACCAATTGGATTTGTCTTCTGTCCCATACCTTGATTATTTATTATCTTTAGTTCCTAAGATGAGCGTAATGTGGTTTGATCTCTTTCTGATTCTGTACCCTCTTCCTTGCGGGGCAGGTCTCAGTCTCTTCAGTTGTCTTGCACTGTCCACCATAATTTCTTTTACGATGAGGTTGGCTTCTTCAATATCCGCTCCTTCATTCTTCATTTGCCAGTTGGCCATTGCAGAAAGAAGGACTTTTTCCAATTTATTGGAAGCATCTTTTTTCGAATATTTAAGGATAGACAATGCCTTATCTACTTCTACTCCTCTGATGATATCAGCTACTAATCTCATTTTTCTTGGTGAAGAAGGGCAGTCGTTATGTAACGCTTTTGCTACATCCTGCTTTGCTATTTTGCGTGCTAAAGCACTTTCTCTTTTTCTTGATCCCATGATTATCTGCTACCTTTATTTTTGTTACCACCGTGACCTCTGAAAGATCTGGTGGGAGAAAATTCTCCTAACTTGTGCCCTACCATGTTTTCAGTAACATATACGGGGATAAAAGATTTCCCGTTGTGTACTGCGATGGTTTGCCCTACAAAGTCCGGAGAGATCATGGATGCTCTGGACCATGTTTTGATTACTGTCTTCTTATTAGACTCTAAATTTGCCTGAACCTTCTTATCTAAAGTATGATGAATGAAAGGTCCTTTTTTAAGTGATCTTGCCATAATTATTTTCTTTTAGATACGATATAACGGTTCGATGCTTTGTTTTTCTTTCTTGTTTTATATCCTTTGGCCGGCTTACCGTTTCTGGATCTTGGGTGTCCTCCTGAAGAACGTCCTTCACCACCACCCATTGGGTGATCAACAGGGTTCATTGCTACAGGTCTTGTTCTTGGTCTTCTTCCCAGCCATCTGCTTCTACCCGCTTTTCCGGATACTGTAAGCTGATGATCTGAATTGGATACAGAACCAATCATTGCCATACATTCAGTAAGAATCATTCTGGATTCTCCTGACGGCAGTTTTACAATCGCATATTTCCCGTCTCTGGAAGTCAACTGAGCGGAAGATCCTGCACTTCTTGCCATAATAGCACCTTGCCCTGGTCTCAGTTCGATACAGGAAATTACAGTTCCCAAAGGAATGTTTCTCAGTTTCATTGCGTTTCCTACATTAGGCTCTGCAGATTCTGAAGCGATTACTTTCTGGTCTACTTTAATCCCGTTCGGAGCGACAATGTATCTTTTCTCTCCGTCCGTGTACTCAAGAAGGGCGATGAATGCCGTTCTGTTCGGGTCGTATTCTACAGATTTAACGGTTGCTTCAATGTCGAATTTATTTCTCTTGAAGTCGATAATTCTGTATTTCTTTTTGTGTCCACCTCCGGTGTAACGCATGGTCATTTTACCAGTTTGGTTACGTCCACCTGACTTTTTAATACCAACAGTGAGAGATTTCTCCGGTTTGTTGGTAGTAATTTCCTCAAAGTTGTTTACAACTCTGAATCTCTGTCCCGGGGTGATAGGTTTTAATTTTCTAACAGACATTACTATTGTTTATATTATTTACTAAATTCTTGTTATACAGAAAAAATATCGAGTACTTCTCCTTCTGCAAGGGTAACAACGGCTTTTTTCAGTTTGTTGGTTTTCCCAACCTGAAGTCCTTTTTTGGTGTACTTCGAGGAAACTTTAGGAGCATAAATCATTGTTCTGACGTCTGCTACTTTTACACCGTAAGCCTCTTCTACCGCAGTTTTAATCTGGATTTTATTCGCCTTCGTATTCACCAAGAAAGAATAAGCACCTCTAAGATCCGTAAGATAGTTGGCCTTTTCTGAAATGACTGGTTTAATAATAACTGACATGATTTATTTCTTTAAAATTTCTGTGAATTTTTCGATAGCATCTTCAATGAATACGATTTCACCTGCATGCACCAAATCGTAAGAGCTGATTTCGTTATACGTCAACACTTTTGTTTTTGGTAAATTTCTGGATGACAGGTACACATTTTTGTTCGCTTCGGATAAAACATACAACGATTTTTTACCTTCAAAGCCTAATGCATTATTCAGGTTGATAAATTCTTTTGTTTTAGGTGCATCAAAAGAGAATGATTCCAAAACTTTGATAGAATTATCTTTCATTTTCTGAGAAAGCACAGACTTTTTGGCAAGTCTTTTCAGTGCCTTGTTCAGTTTGAATCTGTAATCTCTTGGTTTCGGTCCGAATACTCTACCTCCACCTTTGAAAATTGGCGACTTAATGTCCCCGTATCTTGCAGATCCTGAACCTTTTTGTTTCTTAAGTTTCTTTGTAGAACCTACAATTTCGCTTCTTTCTTTCGCTTTATGAGTTCCCTGTCTTTGTGCAGCCAGGTACTGTTTCACTTCTAAATAAACCGCGTGCTGGTTTGGCTCTATTCCGAATACGGAATCGTCAAGCGTCACTTTTCTTCCGGTCTCTTTTCCTGATATATTATATACTACTAGTTCCATCTTCTGACAATTACATAAGAATTTATAGCTCCCGGAACAGCACCTTTTACTACTAAAAGATTTTGTTCTTCATCCACTTTTAACACCTGAAGATTTTGAACAGTAACCTGCTTACCACCCATTCTTCCTGCCATCCTCATCCCTTTGAATACTCTTGAAGGGTCGGAACCTGCACCAATAGAGCCCGGAGCTCTCAGTCTGTTGTGCTGTCCGTGAGTCTGTTGCATTACTCCGCCGAAGTTGTGTCTTTTCACTACCCCCTGGAATCCTTTCCCTTTTGAAGTTCCTGTTACATCAACATATTCTCCTTCAGAGAACAGATTTACTTTCACTTCATCTCCTACTTTCAAATGATCGAACCCGTGGTGGAATTCTACCAATTTGGCTTTAGGAGCAGAACCAGCCTTTTTGAAATGGCCGGCTAACGCTTTACCAACGTTCTTCTCACTCTTGTCATCGAAACCTAACTGAAAGCCTACATAGCCATCGTTTTCTACGGTTCTGACCTGTAAAACCGAGCATGGCCCTGCCTGAATAACGGTGCAGGGAATATTTTTCCCGTTCTCGTCAAACAAAGAGGTCATACCGATTTTTTTTCCAATAATACCTGACATTATTTAATTTATAAATGTTGTTTCACTTTATTTCTTTTACGGTTTCAAAGCGATTTCTATATCTACATTAGGCACACTTCTCCCCTAAAAAGAGTGTGCAAATTTATGAATATTTTTTGAACTGACAAACAGCGACTTAAAAAAAAACAGGAATCCATAAAAAAAGTTCAGCGATGTACTGAAGTTTTAAAACTAATGCAGAAATGAATGCCTTTATTTTACGATCATTTTAAAGGTTTTGATTTTACCTTTTGATTCTGATGAAACTTCCAGAAAATAGTTGCCTTTTGTTAGCTGGTGCTCCAGATTAAAAATCTGTCGGCTGTCTTTGGTTAATTTCTGCTGAAAAACCACCCTTCCGGAAGCGTCGTGTATTTTTAAATAACATTGCAGTTTCTGAAGCACACTTCCAGCTAGATGAAAATTCCCGCTATTGGGATTATCATACAACACCAGATCTTTTGAGAGATTCACCTCTGAATTGGAAAGTTCTGCCCTTGAATCAAAACGGGCAATGAAACCAGTACGTTCATTCGGTAATTTAGCCGTTTGTGCTGCGCCGGGTGTCGTAATACGGGTGTCTGCCAAAGTGCTTCCATACAAATAAAAAGTACCCTGTCCAGTTACAACGTTAATGCTTGGTGGCAACCCATACCCACCGGCATTGCTGGCTCCACCGTAATAGGATGTCCACTCTCTGACGCCATTCTCGTTAAATTGAGCAAAAACTAAATTGGCTGCGCCGCCCGAAAAAGACCCGAGAGGCATGGTATCAATATAAGCTCCCGGAGTTGCCAGATTTACGTTACCGTTGGAATACTGGGTAAAAGTGATGATAACATCGTTTCCTATCAATGCCAAAGGAGAAGCCCCATATTACCCGTAAATAAAAAAACTTCAAGTGAATGAAGTTTTAAATTTAATTTCAAAATAATCTTCTATTTCGCTTTTCGGAATTTATTGAACCAGAAAATAAAGCCCGTAATGGGAAGTGAAAAACCGATAAAACAGACAATGAAATACAGAATAATGCTTTTAAGCCCCAATATTTCGCCCGTGTGCAGGGGTTTTACTAAGCTGGTGAACTGCTGAGGCAAAGGTCTTTCCCAAAATAAATCTTTAGATTTTACCACTCCGGTTTTGTCCATCGTAATCTGATCCGGAAGCATCGCACCCAGCCAGTTGTTGGTATTAATCTTAGAAATCACAAACCTCGGATTGTCTTTATTGGGAAACTCTATAGTGGTTACCGCATCGTAAGGAAGAACCTGATTTGCATTCCTAAGAATGGTTTCCAAAGAAGCAGAAGATTCTTCTTTCAATTGAGTTTTCTCATTTTGCCGATTCAGCATATCATTGAAAATAGCATCAAATGCAGAATTCCCTTCCTGATTTTCCTGAGAAACTCCTGAAATAGAATCTCCGCCCAGAGAAACGATGAGTGCGTTTTTCACCCAGGGATAAGTTACGTACAAACCCGTGACTGCCATAAAAAAAAGTAGAAGAAAGGCGTAAAAACCCATGGTATTGTGCAGATCGTAATTGATGCGCTGAAACTTCCCCGAGAACTTCACCGTAAAAGCTTGTTTCCAATACTTCCACTTTTTGGGAATCCAAAGTACAAAACCGGAAATCAACAATACACAGAACATGAGCACGGCCACGCCGTTAATCTGCCTTCCCACTTCACCCATCATAAGATTCCGGTGAATATCGAGAACCACTTCAAAAAACTGATCCAAATTCGTGTCGCCCATTCCCAGTTCTTCTCCTGTATAAGGATTGTAATAGGTAGCCACATCGGAATTATCTTTTTGATAAGTAATCACGTAGCTTCTCTCCGGATCGTCAGAAATGGTTAAGCCTGTAAGTTTTTTCCCTTCTTTTTCAAGGTTGATCTGAATTTCAGCGGGAGTTTTCTTAGGCGCTGCTGTTGCTTTCACAAAAACTTTTTCTTTGTTCAGCAAGTCGGTGAACTGATTTTTAAAAGCATACAGACAGCCGGAAAGACATACCACCACAATAACAATTCCCGAAAGCAACCCGAACCAAAGATGCAAAACTCCCATGGCATATTTGAACAGGGATTCATTTTTTCTTCTTTTCCGGAGGAGTGTTTTTCTGAAACGTGACATCTTTTTTAAAATAGGTATAAAACGGAAGCATTAAAACAAACCGGTTGTCTTAATGCTTCACAAAACTGAAATCAATATTTATTCTCTTCCTTTGAACTGCTGGTCTTTCACCAATTCCAGAAACTTAGCATACTGCTCCGGATATAGTGATGTTTTCATGGCTTCTTTTCGCTGAACATCAAATTTATTCCAGTATTCCCGGGCAAGGTCTGTGTTTCCGTGGTAAATATCGTGGGCATCATTGAACGCTTTTTCAAAAGCATCGTTGGAAGCATTCAGCATGACGAACTGTTCGTCATTCAGCTGCGCTTCAGTTCTTATTTTTTCGAGAAGATCATTGGTATATCTTGGTCTTTTTCTGGAATTTTTCTCTACAAATTCATTGAATTTTACCAACTGATCGGGCTGCAATATATTAGCCATTTCCCGAGACTGCTGCGCCCGGAGTTCTTCATTTTTAATTCCCAAAGCTACCCGATCCATTTGGCCGCCCTGCGCTTTGGCTGCTTCATAATTCTGCTCTTGTTGTTTTTTGTATTTGGCAGTGATTTCATCGAAGTTTTTTTCCTGTTCGGGAGAAAGTGTTACTTCTTTCTTAAACTCCGCGTAATCAATTCCTCTTTTTTTCTTTCCTGAGCATGACATGATGGCCAACGCCATGATGATCATTAAAATTCCTTTGATATTCATTGTATAATGTTTTTAAAATTTATAATTAATTTGTGCTGCAAAATTTCTTGGTTGAATCTGATCAATATATCCGCCGCGGAAATAAGAATTATAACCTACGGAATCAAAAATATTATTCAGAAATACCCGTAATCCTAATCCGTTGCCGAAAGTATATCCTGCCTGCGCATCTACGGTTGTATATTCTTTCATCATAAATGGCTGTACACCCGGTTTCACCGCAAGCTCATGTCCGTTATTAAAGGTTTTTTGGGTAAAATCATCCACAGGTCTTTCTCCAACGTAATATATCCCAGCACCTATATCAATACCATTCAATATTCCTTCACTAAATTTATAGTTTACCCACGCGTTTGCTGTATTTTTTGGGGTATTCAAAGGTGCAGATCCTTCTACAAATGCCGGACTGTCGTGGTATTGAGCATCAATATAGGCCCAACCTGCCATTACCTGAAGATTAGGAAGAACCCTTCCGATGAGTTCTACTTCAGCTCCTTTTCTTCTTAGCTCACCAGCCAAACCGAAAAACCCCGTTGGATTTCCCTGACTGTTTAAAACAGAATAAGAAAGATTGTCCGCCATAATATCAAACAGCGTTACATTAAATCTTAATTTTTGATCGAACCAATCAGATTTTATCCCTGTTTCCCATTGCGTGGAAGTAGAAGGACCTACCGTTCCACCATCAAGCAGTGGATTATTGGCAGATCTCAAGGAAGTTGTAGTTGTATAGGATCCGAAAACATTAAGATTTTCAATCGGAGAAATCATCAGACCCAAAGAAGGATTCCATGCTTCACTTTTACCTTCACTGTTTCCGTTAAGACGGCTGTATCGAATTCCCAAGTGAGCTTTAACATATTTATTGAAAGTAATCACATCCTGAGCCATCAAACCAAAAGTAGGCGCCAGAGTATTGACATAAGGATTATTTGTGGCCAAATCAAACTGGTAGCCGTCAATATGAGAAGGAAGGACATTGCTGATTTCCTCTAGAACATTAATCATATCTACCGCTTTTGCCTGGTACGAAACGGTAGAAACTGCAGTCTGCTTCCAGTCAAATCCGATCTGGAAGGTGTGTTTTAAGAAACCTGTTTGTACATCCTGTCCGATAAAATCGAATTGCAATACCTGATTTCTGTCTTCCCGATACGATTTGGCCAACGTTCTCGCTCTTTCGGCAAACCCGGTTGTTGCATTGCCTGCTCCGATGGAAGCACCGATAAGGTTATTCTCGTAACTTGAATTAATGTAAGCTGCACGAATTTTAAATTGATCATTCAACCTTCGGACTGCTGTTGTTGAAAAATTATACGTTGTGATTTCTGCATTATCAGTAGCAAACCCCAAGAATTTGCCTTTCGGCATTTCGTACAGGGCATTGGTGTCTCCCGCGGCCAGATTCACGGTTCCTCTGTCGGGAGTGGTATTGTTTTTCATGTAATCCATTTCTACAACAATATCTGTATGTCTGTCCGGCCTGAAAGCGATGGATGGATTTACATAGATCCTGTCGGCAGAAACATGCTTGCGGAAAGAATTGTTATTTTGATAAGCTGCATTCAGACGAACTGCAAATTGCTTGTTTTTGTCCAGTACTTTTTGGAAATCCAGGGTAGGCCGGTAAAAGTCCCAGCTTCCGTAGCGAAAACCGACACTTGTCTGGTCAATGAATCGTGGTGTTTTGGTAACAATATTAATTACTCCACCGGCGGAACCTAATCCATCGCCGATTCCCTGCGTTACTGCCGCAGAACCTTTGATCACCTGAATGCTTTCTACGCCCTGCATATCGGTCATCATAGAGCCGGTTCTGAAATCTGAATCCATCATTACGCCATTTTTAAGAACAGGAACACCGCGATAACCGCGGATGGACATGCTTTCCTTCACACCACCATAACTCCCAAACTGGGTAACTCCGGGAATATTCTTGGCCACATCCGTTACGGTGAGGCCGCCCAAATCCTCAATAACTTTGTGAGAAACCACCGAAATACTTTGGATTTGATCTCTTGTTTTTAATGGCAAGCGGGTAATTTCTTCCAAACCTTCCGGCTGTTTGTTTTTCTCACCAAAAAGTTCAACTTCTTCGATTTTGTGAATTTTACCCACGGAGTCTTTTGTTGTTTGCGCCTCAGCAAAGCATGCACTTAGGACTATTACGGAAAATGTTACTGTTCTTCTCATCGTTTATTTTTTGACGACAGCAAATTTACTATTTTTAATTATTCTAAATAACCATTGTGTATGATTTAAATCATATTTTTTCCGGAAAAGTATGTAAGGCCCGATAAATACGGAGACAAAAAACAAAAAAAATCCGCACCCTTTAGGGAACGGATTTCGTTATCATAGCACGCTTCGACTACGCTCAGCGCAAGGAAGTGTTTATCGGCTGTTTAAAGCATGCCGGCAAAATCACACTTTAATTTCTACATCAACCCCGGAAGGGAGTTCAATTTTCAGTTTGTGAAGATGTCACGGATTTTCCTTTTTTAAAAATTTCTTTTTAATAAAATTAACAATACTAACAACAAACATACACAAACCCATGAATGCTGCTTTTAGAAGATTCTCTCTCGCAGTATTATCATTATTAGCTTCAGGATCAGAAGTTGATTGCAATACAGCCCAAAAGCCTACTACCGCAAAAATGTAAAGAGCTACATTTACACCTATGCGATAGATACTGATATTATTATTTCTAATTTTCATTTACTAACGGTAATTTGCGATTAGATATGATGCGGAAGCTTTAGCCGCACTCCAACCTACTGCAGAAACCAACATTCCTACTCCAATAGGCCCGCCTGCCGCAGCAATAGGTGCTGCAACATAAATAAATTGCATAATTCCCCATGCCGCGCCTACACCGTCAGCACCAATTAGGCCTTTTGTCGTGATTTTCGACATAGGATTACTTGTGTACTGAGGGTTACTTACCCAAAATGATGCGGATGAACCATATACCTCCAGAAAAACCAATACAGCATCTAAATCTAAACCGCTTAGAGTGCTCTTTGCTAAGTTCTTTTTCTGAGATAATAATAAGTTTAATTCTTCTAAATTCTCGTAATCGTCATTTAATACGCTATCGATGATCAACATAGCCTCAGGATTTTCAAAATTTTCATTTAAAAAAGCTATCTCATCTTCATAACTTACTGGTATCATCAACTCTTTAATTTGATATGATAAACTATCAACTTGATAATTCATAAAGTAATCCTCTACATCTTCATTAGGTAAAGTTTGGACAAAATCCCCGAGAATGTCATTATGTAGTACGCCAATATCTGCAATTTGTTCATCAGTTAAATTAATATAATCATAACTCATTCGTGAATACATCAATGATGTAATTTCATCTTTCGAACTTTCATGATTAACACCTTCATACTCATGGCAAGAGTTTTATAAAAAAAGCCAAAATCATTGTTAAAAAGTAAAATAAATTTTTCATAATACAAATATTTTAAGGTTTGTATTACGAAACTAACACTATAACTAAAACTATGCAAATTTTACATGCATGAAATAGCATTTTAACGGTATATTGGAATACATCTAAATAAACAAAAAATCCGCACCCTTTCGGGAACGGATTTCATTATCATAGCACGCTTCGACTACGCTCAGCGCAAGGAAGTGTTTATCGGCTGTTTAAAGCATGCCGGCAAAATCACACTTTAATTTCTACATCAACCCCGGAAGGGAGTTCAAGTTTCATCAGCGCATCTACAGTTTTGGAAGAAGAAGAATAGATGTCCATCAGCCTTTTGTGAGCTGAAAGCTGGAACTGTTCTCTTGCTTTCTTGTTAACGTGCGGAGATCTCAATACCGTGAAGATTCTCTTGTTGGTAGGCAACGGAATAGGCCCGTTGACTACTGCACCTGTAGCTTTTACTGTTTTTACGATTTTCTCTGCAGATTTATCCACCAAGTTGTAATCGTAAGACTTCAATTTTATTCTGATTCTTTGTGACATTTTAATCTAATTTTTAAAATTAACCT
>JAEYOX010000111.1 GCA_023411265.1 Bacteroidota bacterium
GAAAATAAAGCCAAGCATACAACAGCATATAGTTTTCTCATAACAAATCTTAATTTCAGATGAACAAATATAAAAAATTTATTGATATATTTTTAATTTTCTAAATAATTTCTCCATTTTTTAACAGCGCTCGCCATGTCTTCCGGCATGGGGCTTTCAAAATACATTTTGTTTTTGGTAACAGGGTGCAGGAAGCCCAGCGTATGAGCATGGAGGGCATGCCTGGGCATTACTTCAAATAGATTCTGAATAAACTGTTTATATTTCGGAAGATTCTGGCCTCGTGTCGGGATATGCCCGTCGTATCTTTCGTCATTGAGCAAGGTGTGACCGATATGTTTAAAATGCGCGCGGATCTGATGGGTACGTCCGGTCTCCAGCTTGCATTCAACCCAGGTCATGTATCGGAAACGTTCCTTCACTTTAAAATGAGTAACTGCATGTTTTCCTGCGCTGCCGTCCTCAAAGACACTCATCTGTAACCGGTTTTTGGGATGTCTTCCGATATTTCCGGTTATGGTGCCCTCGTCCTCTTCAATATTCCCCCAGACAAAGGCCCAATAGAGTCGCTGGGTTTTTCGGTCAAAAAACTGTTTGGCCAAATGACTCAGTGCATATTCATTCTTAGCCACCACCAATAATCCGGACGTGTCTTTATCGATCCTGTGTACCAGCCCCACCCGATCGAGGTCGGAATTAAGTCCGTTTTTTTCAAAATGAAACGCCAGTGCGTTGACTAAAGTTCCGTCCCAATTTCCGTGTCCGGGATGTACCACCATACCGGGATCTTTATCCACAACAATCAGGTCATCATCTTCATACACAATCCGGATAGGAATATCCTGAGGCACTACCACATTCTGGCGTGGCGGATGACTGAGTAATACAGATATTTTATCTCCTGGCTTTACCCTATAGTTCTGTTTCACCGGTGTTCCGTTTACCACTACGTTACCGGCACGGCAGGTTTGGGAAATTTTATTTCGGGAGGAATTTTGACGAAAAATATGGAGATATTTGTCAATGCGAAGTGGCTCCTGATTTCGGTCCACCGTCACGGTAAGATGCTCGAAAAGTCCCGCATTCTCTTCATCACCGGATTCCAAGTCCGGCATCTCATCTTCCGGAAAACCTTCTCGATTCGACATCATTTTTTACCGTACAGTTCTTTACTCACTATTATTCTACCACTACTTTTCTCGCTTTCGGTTTATCCGGCACAGTAGCAGCAGGTTTGGTGGTGGAAGTTTCAGTTTTCTTGTTCGCTGCAGGAGTATTGCTTTGGGCTCCACCGTTCCCGGTTCTCGGCTGTGAAGGTGTCGCTCCGGGTGTTGTTGACTGTCCAGTCGGTGCCGGAGTTTCAGGATGGGGTTTCGGCTCAAAAACAGGTTCCTCAAAAGCGGGAATTTCTTCATATCTCACGGGCGGAAGTGTGGTATCTATTTTTATTCTATAGATGGAATTCAGATAAGCAATACGGCTTCCCATTTCGGAAGGCGATTTCTTGCTCGCCCAAAGGTCAATCTGCATTCCTTGATCGCGCAGTGATCCTGCAACAGGATCCTGATAATAAACAATATCTGATGGATCATTTTTACCGTCTTCGTGCTCTATTAGTCCGGTTTCAAAAAGATTATTGCTGATGATGGCTTTCGCTTCTGCCACCGAAAGACCAACGAGATTCGGAACTCCGATATTTCTTTTAGGCCCGGCTCCGATAACCAGATCTATGGTAGAAAATCTTTCCAACTGTGTTCCGGGTTTCAGTACCGTACCGTTAAACATCATTCTTATCACTGCATCGCGCTGAATATTAGGCTCATAAATCGTATCTCCCACTTGAAGTCCCACCTGATCCAACCTTAGAAATGCAAGTCCTTTGTATTTATCAAGAATATCCGGCACCGTTACTTTTGCCCAGGTTCTTGGATTCACTTTCAGCATGATGGTTCGGCCACCTTTCACGCGGGCACCAGGTTTTGGAAAAATATCCAATACCTGAAAAGGTTTGTATTTCGGATCAAATTTAAAGCTGTCCACTTCATATTCCAGCCCAACATCATCCAGTACCTTGATGGCTTCATGTACCGTCTTGTTCATCACATTCGGAACCGGAATTTCTTTACCGTGATTGGTATGAAGTTCTAACCAACGGAAAGTAAGCCAGACAACGCCGATAAATATGACTGCTGCTAAGATAATATTCAACAGTACTTTCCAGTGGAAGAGTGATTTCAGCATGTTTTCAATAACTTTAAACGTAGGCAAATATAAATAATAATTTAAAAACAGTCGGGCATCAGTCCCACAATACTGCAAGATGAATGTATTGATTTCAATGCTCTGATGTACAAACATTCAGCAAAATCATTAAATTTGTCGCTACTGATTTGTATTACCTATGAAAAAAAAGAATGTAGCCGTCGTGATGGGAGGTTATTCCGGAGAATATGAAGTGTCTTTAAAAAGCGGGCAGCTTATTTTTGATTCACTCGACCGGTCCAAATATAATGTCTATAAAGTAGTTATTGGACAGGAAGGCTGGTTCTTTTTGGACGACCATGAAGAAAAAGTTCCCGTCAACAGGCAGGATTTTTCGGTTCCCCTTAGCAGCGGCTACACCGTGCATTTCGATGTATGTTTTAATATTATCCACGGAAAACCGGGAGAAAACGGAGAATTGCAGGCCTATTGGGATTTAATCGGTCAGAAATATACAGGATGTGGATTCTATCAAAGCGCCCTAACGTTTAATAAAAAAGACACTTTAGCAGTACTGTCCAAGTACGGAATTCTTTCAGCGAAAAGCATCTATCTCCGAAAGGGAATGCCCGTCGATCCTGAAGAAATAGTAAAAGAAATCGGTTTGCCTTGCTTTGTAAAACCCAATCAAAGCGGATCATCTCTCGGAATTTCCAAAGTAAAAACTGTGGAAGAATTTGAAGAGGCTTTTGCTTTAGCTTTTGCAGAAGATGAAGAAATCCTGATTGAAAGCTTTCTCGACGGAATGGAAGTTTCCGTAGGAGTATTGGATCTCAATGGAGAAACTACCGTTCTGGGCATTACGGAAATTGTTCCGACAAAAGAATTTTTCGATTACGAAGCCAAATATGAAGGGGCTTCCGAAGAAATTACACCTGCAAGAATTGATGAAGAAACCCGCAAACGGGTAGAAAACACCGCCAAACACGCGTATGAATCCCTCGGAATGAGCGGCTTTTCCAGAAGTGAGTTTATCATTATGAACGGTATTCCCTATATGCTGGAAATAAATACCAACCCTGGATTTTCGCCGGCTTCTATTCTGCCGCAGCAGGCAAAACACTTCGGAATTTCGATAGAAGACCTTTGCGGAATGGAAGTAGAAAAAGTCTTACAACGAGAAAAATAAATCAGAAATATGAGAATTGCTGTGTTTCCGGGATCTTTCGACCCCGTTACTTTAGGACATTATGACATTGTGGAACGGGCAACGCCTCTGTTTGATAAAATTATTATCGCCATAGGCCAGAATTCGCAGAAAAAATATATGTTCTCGCTGGAGCAACGAAAAGAATTTATCCAGAAAACGTTCAAAGATTTCCCGAACGTGGAAGTGGA
>JAEYOX010000050.1 GCA_023411265.1 Bacteroidota bacterium
ATACAAATGAAATAAAATACCAGCAGCATGTTCTTTGCACCAGTATCTACAAAGGAAATCGTCCTAAACGAAAGAGGCTGCCTTCATTGGGCAGCCTCTTTTCTTATTTATTGAAATCAATATCTTCTCCTTTATTGATCTTCTCGTTGACGTTTTCTTCCTTTCGGGCGGTGCCTTCTACGGGAACTTCAATTCTTGGGGTTCTGAGTTCCTCGATGGTCTGAAGATTTCCTTCGTCGCCATATCCGCCGCCCATCCCGTGAAGCCCGGAGCAACCATCGGTCCATTCGGATGGTTTGATGAATTTATCGTCAGGCGTGATACCGAGGGACTTATCTGCCCATACTTTCTTCATAAATATAGCCCAGATAGGAAGTGCCATTTTGGCTCCCTGTCCTTCGCCGGTACTCCGGAAGTGGGTGGCGCGATCTTCCCAGCCTACCCAAACGCCGGTAGCCAGGTTGGGCGTAATTCCTATGAACCACCCGTCTGAATTGTTTTGTGTAGTTCCTGTTTTGGCGGCTATTTCTACTGCTTTGCTGATGCCTCTTCTGCCCAGTTCCCCGGAAGCGGTACCAAATTCTGCCACACCTTTCATCAGTTCAATCATGGTGTAGGCATATTTTTCATTCATCACTTCCTTCATATCGCTTTCCACTTCCTTGATAACTCGTCCGTTGGCATCTTCTATTCGCCAGATCATTTCGGGCTTCATATAATTGCCATAGTTGGCAAATGTGCTGTATGCTCCCAACATTTCATAGATGGTAATATCGGAAGAACCCAAAGCTACGGCCAATTGACCTCTCGGAATTTCCTGAGTTACACCTAGTTCACGCGCCAGCTGAATAACTTTGTCGGTTCCTACCATATCCATCAACCGCACTGCAACCGGGTTCCTTGAATAGGCAAGAGCGTTTTTCAATGTCGGATTGCCACCGGTGCCCGATACACGATATCCGCGTTCGTTGAAAGTAGCATTGGAGACCGTGGTGCAGGGCGTCATTCCGAGATTGATAATGGCTGCGGCATATACAAACGGTTTGAATGTGGAACCTACCTGTCTTTTTCCTTGTTTAATATGATCATACTGGAAATGTTGCCAGTTGATTCCTCCTACCCATGCTTTGATTTCTCCCGTTCCCGGAACCATAGACATAAGGCCGGCCTGTGCAATGTGCTTGTGATATCGGATAGAATCCCAGGGCGACATTTCCACTTCTTCCTCACCATTCCAGGTAAACCTCGACGTTTGTATCGGCGTTTTGAACTCAATCAAGATAGAATCCTCAGACACACCGGCAGCTTTGAGCTGTTTGTACCGTCCGGTCCGTTTCATAGCGGCCATCATGATATTGTCGATTTCTTTTGGTGTAATGTAATAAAAAGGTGCATCTTTCCTGCCTCTCTGCTCTCTGTCGAAGCTTTTCTGAAGTTCAGTCATATGTTCTTTGATGGATTCCTCGGCATACTTCTGCATTTTGGAATCCAGAGTTACATAAATCTTCAGGCCGTCTTTGAAAAGATTGAGTTCTTTTCCTGTCTTTTTCTCGTATTCTTTCAGATAACCGTCTATTTCTTTTCTGAGGTAGAATTTGTAATAAGCGGAATATCCTTCATCAATAGATTTTACAGGCTGATAATCTAATTTTATTGGCGTATCAATAGCCTGCTGATGGGTCTCAGCATCAATATATCCGGTTTTCAGCATCTGATCCAACACGAGATCTCTTCTTCTTTTAGCTCTTTCGGGATTTCTCATGGGATTGTTTCCCACAGGTGCTTCGAGCATGGCAACAAACATAGCCGACTCGGGAAGGGTGAGTTCCTTGGTGGTCTTGTTAAAATAAATCTTGGAAGCCATTTCAATCCCGTTGGCATTATAGAGAAAATCAAATTTATTGAAGTATTTCTCGATAATTTCCTCCTTGGTATATCTTTTTTCAAGGCTGACCGCTACTACCCATTCTTTAATCTTCTGAATAACGGCTTTCGCTTTGTTATTGGATCTTTTTCCGGTAAAAAGCAGCTTGGCCAACTGTTGGGTAATGGTACTTCCGCCCCCTCTTTCTCCACGAAATGCAACAGCACGCATGACAGCCTGCAGGTCGATCCCGGAATGTTCCTTGAAGCGTTCGTCCTCTTTAGCCTGAAGTGCATACACCAGATGCGGCGGCAAATCCCTGAAATACACAGGTTGTGTTTTTTCCTTTTCAAATTTACCCAGAAGAACGTTATCTGCAGAATAAATCTCTGAGGCCACATAAATATCAGGATTTTCAAGATCTTTCACATCGGGCATCTCACCAAGAAATCCTTGCGATGCACCAAAGAAAATGGCGGCCAAGCCGACAATTCCTGCAATGAGAGCCATCCAAACTATTCGTACCCACTTCTTCCAGCCTGCGTTCCTTTTTTTCTTGGGTGGCAGCGGGAATGCTTTATTGGTGTTTTTTACTGTGTTTTTTTTATTTTCCATAAGAAATATTATGGTTTTACGGATTCTATTCTTATTCCAATATCTTCAATTCCGCGAAGCGTATCATGACGCATGGCTTGTACCATCCCTATTTTATAGGCTCCGTTCTGCGGGAATGTATAATTCATTCTGTACTGGAACAGTGTTTCTTTTGTTTCCCCAAAACCAGTACCGATCCATTCCCCATTAGGTTTGGCAAGAATATAATTCAGTGTATCAGTCTCCTTTTTTTTGTTTTTAACATCCTCAAAATTGACGATGACTCTGATATTGCTGTAGGGGTAACTGTTATTGTTCCTTACGACAAATATAAGATTTTTAGGATTCTGCGCATCCTGAATATCGAAATCGAAGACCTGTTCTGCTTTCTTATCCCAGGCTCCGTTCAGCGGCTTCATCTGTACTTCTCCCGAGGTGGGCGCACAACTGGCTGCCAACAGGGAAATTACTACCCAAGTCGATAATCTACGCATTGTCATCACGTTTTGGTGAAGGTTTTTTCTTAAATTTCTTTTTAGGATTGGGTGGTGCTGCACCTTCTTTTGAGATTGGTTTTTCTGTTCTGTTGTTGGGCTTTTTACTTCCCCGAAACGGTTTTTCTGCAGAATTATTTCTCTTTTCCTGAGGTTTCTTCTGTTCTGGTTTTCGGTTTTTGGATTTGGTCCGGTTTTTTCTTTCAAAACGATCCACGCTGCTCTCCTGAATCAAATCTGTGTTTTTCGACAAAGCTTCAGGATGGGCAAGTTTCAGTTCCTCTAATGGTTTTCCTTTTTCTCCTCTCTTGTTTTGTGAGATGATTTTTTTCACATCCATGATATCCAGATCATACCACGCCATGGAATTGTCCACATAAGCAAACCACATTTTCTTCTTGAAGACATCTATTTTAATACAAAATGCTCTTCCTTTTTCCGTATCCAGCATGGTAGAGGTGGAAGGAAAATCATGCAGTGCATCCAAATAGCTGTCGAGCTCATAATTCAGGCAGCATTTCAGCTTTCCGCATTGTCCAGCAAGTTTTTGTGGATTAATACTTAACTGTTGATAGCGCGCTGCATTGGTATTCACGGAACGGAAATCCGTCAGCCAGGTAGAGCAGCACAGCTCGCGCCCGCATGAACCGATGCCACCGATTTTAGCTGCTTCCTGTCGGAAACCTATTTGTTTCATATCAATTTTAGTCCGGAATGTTCCTGCCAGATCTTTGATCAGTTGCCGGAAATCAATACGGTTTTCCGCAGTATAGTAAAAAGTTACCTTCCCGGCATCACCCTGATACTCTACATCGGTGATTTTCATCTGAAGAGAAAGGTTTTGCGCAATCCTGCGGGCTTCTATTTTTACGGCATCTTCTTTTTTTCTTGCTTCCTGCCAAACTTCGATGTCTCTCTGATTGGCCAATCGGTATACTTTTAAAACGCTGTCTTCTTGAAAATGTTTCTTTTTCATTTGGATTCTTACCAGTTCCCCGGTAAGACTTACGACTCCTACATCGTGTCCGGAATTTGATTCTACTGTTACGACGCTTCCAATACGCAGTGGCAAATTGTGAACATTCTTAAAAAAGCACTTCCGGTCATTCTTAAATCTCACTTCTACAAAATCACATTTTTGTGAAGAAGGATTCTTGATATTGGAAAGCCAGTCAAAAACACTTAATTTATAGCTATTACCACAGGTATCAACATTTTCGCAACCGCTTGCGGATTTCGTGCCGCAGCTATGAGCAGAATCTCCGGATGTTTTGCATCCGCAACTCATATTTTTTTGTTTTATGTTTGTTAATCTGCAAATTTAGAATAATTTTTAATTCTCTTGCGGAAAGATGATGGCATTCACTAAGGTTTACATTCATGCCTTCTGGGTGCCTGTTATTTTTCAGCATAATTAAAACACTGTTATACATTGCAAATATTAAGAAAAATTAACATGATGTGTAAATATATTTTATATTTGAATACTAAATCTTAGTTTATGAAAAGAATTTTAATTTCCTCAGCATTATTAGCAGGTATTTGCACCTATGCGGGAGGTTTCAGAGTTTCGCTGCAAGGCGTGAAACAGCTGGCTATGGCTCACACCAGCGCCCATGCAGAGGATGCGAGCATAGCGTTCTTCAATCCTGCAGGGATCTCTTTTATCCCGTCCAAGTTAAGCATTGCAGCAGGTGGCTTTGGCGCCATTTCCTCTGTCACCTATCAAAACTTTGATACCCGGCAATCCTTTGAGACGGACAATCCTATCGGAACTCCCCTGTATGCAGCAGTTGCGTATAAAGTACTGGACAATGTTTCCGTAGGTTTCAGTTTCACTACACCTTTCGGAAGCACCATTCAATGGCCGGAAAACTGGGCAGGAAGTGAGATTGTACAGAAAATGTCGCTGAAATCAATGTATTTTCAACCTGTGATCTCTGTAAAACTTACGCCATGGGCATCGGTAGGAGCCAGCTACATTTACGCTACAGGATCTGTAGACTGGGATAAAGCAGTAACAGGATTCAGCGGAACGTTGAATATCAAGGACGAGAAAGCTACCGGACACGGATTCGGGATGGGATTCTATTTCAGGCCTGAAGATAATCTGGATTTGAGTATTGCGTATCGCTCTCCTGTGAATATGAAAGCGGAAAACGGAACTGCCACGTTTAATGTGAGCCCCGCTATCTATCCGCTTTTAGGGTTGAATACCAATGGACAGGACAAATTCACTGCTACGCTTCCTCTGGTAGAAGAATATACATTGGGTGCCACTTATAAGGTAACCCCCAACTGGAAAATTTCTGCGGAAATGAACTATACAGGCTGGGAGAAATATGAAAAACTGACACTGGATTTTGAAAATGCTCCTGCAGGTAATCAGGATGATCCTACGATATTGGTGAATCCTAAAAATTTTCATAATACCCGCACCTTCAGACTGGGAACGGAATACAGATTCAATTC
>JAEYOX010000053.1 GCA_023411265.1 Bacteroidota bacterium
CATGAACGGCCTTGAAAAAGAAAGCCACCGCCCCTTTGCATTTCGTTTCTATTTCTGCCCATTCTGTTTTAGCTTGCAGAAAATTCTTCGTCATGGACAGGAGTACTCTGGAAAATTTCTCGTACACCCCCGACAGATTCTGTACATCCCTGTGCATCTGAACATACAGTTCCTTCGCTTTTTTCTGATCCAGTTTTTTACTTTCGGTGGCCGATTTGTGCCAGTGAATCAGTTCGGGCAGCATCCACCGGCAATCGATGCGCTGGAGAATTTTCCCGATGCTGTAATCCAGTTTTTCAGCACTTAAAATCTCCTCCATTTTATCATTGGCCAGTGTGGAATTCTGGAATCCGGAAACCCGGCGGTCATTAAAAATAACTTCAGGAGTAATTCTGGATTTTAAAACAATGCCTTCCAGGGTTCTGCAGCGGGAAAGCGCTACATACACCTGTCCGGAGGCGAAAGAGTTTCCGGCATCGATAATCACCCGGTCAAATGTAAGTCCCTGACTTTTATGAATGGTTACTGCCCAGGCCAGGCGAATAGGATACTGCTCAAAGCTGCCCAGAACATTTTCCTGTATATTTTTATTCGCATCCAGGGAATAGGTTTTCTGTTCCCAGACTTCTTTTTTCAGTTTATATTCTTCCTCCTCCCCTTCGATCTGCACATAAATTTCCTCTTCATCCAGACGCAGCACTTCAGCCAGTTTGCCGTTAAAATACCGCTTTTCACCGGAAGCATCGTTGCGGATAAACATCACCTGAGTTCCAGGTTTCAGTTCCAGGTTCACGTCGTTGGGATACAGGGTTTCCTTGAAATCACCGACAATTTTTGCTTCATAAAGATGGCTCGTTCCCGGCAGCGCCCGAAGTTTTTTCTGATTGATGGCATCGGCAATCCGGTTGTGGGAAGTGAGATAAATATAGGCCTCCTCAGCCGGTTCAAAATCCGGATCATAGCGTTCATTCAACACCGCAAAATCAATCCCCTCACTGTTTCCTTCGCGGATGGCATTCAGAATGGCGACAAAATCCTCATCTTTCTGGCGGTATACCTGGGTCAGTTCAATGGTCACCAGATTGGCATCCTGCAGGGCTTTGGCACTGAAAAAAAAGGGAGAATCATAGTACTGCAGGAGCACATTTTCGTCCCGGACCACCGGAGGCAGCTGATACAGATCTCCGATAAAAAGCATCTGCACGCCGCCGAATTTCTGAGGATTTCTGCGGATGTGCCGGAGGGCGAAATCCATCATATCCAGTACATCTGCCCGCAGCATCGATACCTCATCGATAATAATGATCTCCACCTCGCGCAGCAGTTTTATTTTTTCCTTCCGGTACCTGAAATGCTGCATCAGATCGGCTATATTGTTCCCCAGACTGCTGTCTATTCTCTCGGTGGTGGGGATGAAGGTGCGCAGCGGCAGCCCGAACATGGAATGAATGGTGACACCGCCCGCATTGATGGCCGCAATGCCGGTGGGAGCCACCACAATGTATTTTTTCCGGGTTTCATTCACGAAACGATTCAGAAAAGTCGTTTTTCCGGTACCTGCCTTTCCGGTAAGAAAAATACTGCGGCCGGTATGCTCTACCAGTTCAAAAAGCGGCTCATTCATTCTGTAAAAATACTTAAAAAAACAACGGACGTATCATAAAGGCAGAATTTTTGCAGAAGGAAATTACTTCTGTTTTTAAAACTAATGTTTCTTCATGAAAAAAATTATGTTGCTCATCATCGGCTTTCTGGCCCTCTCCTCCTGTAAAACAAAACAGGTGGATCCTGCCACGCTTCCCAAAGATATCGCATTAAAACCTGAGCGTGAAAACGGGAATCTGGAACAGCAAGAACTGGCCGTGGAAGCAGAAAGACTGCGAAGCCTACTCACCACCATTGATTCTCTGGCCACCTCCAGGACCTGCACGGATACGGAGGACTGGCGCATTTCGCCGATAGGCTCCAAACCCTGTGGCGGGCCTGCTGCTTATATGGCGTATCATAAAGAAACCGAAGAGGACATTATCCCGAAAATTCAGGATTTTACCAAAAGACAGGCCGATTATAACCGAAGACGAAACCTGTTCTCCGACTGTGCAGTGGAAGCGCAACCTTCAGGATTGCGATGCGAAGGCGGAAAACCGGTACTTATCAAAGGCGGGGTGACACTGACCGACTAACCGGGTTTTTCAGCATCCTGATACCATGAAGAATATTTGACGTAATTGCGGGCGATGCGCTGCACTTCGCCTTCCAGAAGTTCCGCAGAAATATCTTTGATTTTTCTGGCAGGAATGCCTCCCCAGACTTCGCCGGACTTGATGTGAGTACCCTGTGTGACAACGGCGCCGGCGCCTACTATGGAATTGCTTTCCACCACACAGTCGTCCATAACGATAGCACCCATGCCAATGAGGACATTGTCGTGAAGCGTACAGCCGTGCACGATGGCATTGTGACCGATAGAAACATGATTTCCGATCTGCAGCGGATATTTTTCGTAAGTGCAGTGGAGCATGGCGTTATCCTGAACATTCACCCTGTCGCCCATTCTGATGAAATGAACATCGCCGCGAATCACGGCATTGTACCAAATGCTGCATTCTTTTCCCATTTCCACATCACCGATAACAGTAGCGGTTTCCGCGAGAAAGGTTCCTTCTCCGATGACGGGCATTTTACCCAAAAGTTCTTTTACGATTGCCATAATTTTTTTCAAAAATTGTAAATACAGTAACCAGGTGCAGGCTTCAAAACCCTGAAATAGAAAATATCTAACTGTATACCTTCGCCTTCTGATAAGTTATCCGTATTTTTGCTGTTCAAATGTAATAAAAAATGAGACAAGTCAATATAGAACCTACGGCCAACGAAAAAGTAATGAAATTTGTTGCGGATTACAATCTGGTTCCGGGTTCTCTGGAACTCGACAGATCTTCCGATGTAGCCGATATACCGCTGGCCCAGGAACTTTTCAAATATCCTTTTGTAGATAAGATTTTCATCACTGCCAATTTCGTCGCTGTCGCCAAACAGGACGGCGTGGAATGGGAACCCATTGCGGAAAATCTTAGAGCAGTTATTCAGGATCAACTCTTGGAAAACCCAAGAATCTATAAAGAGAAAAAAAGAGAACTCTTCCCGATTTATGCTGAAATGACGCCGAATCCTGCCGTCATGAAATTCGTTTCGCAGCGGTATATTGTAGAAGGTTTTCTGGAAATAAAATCCAGAGAGCAGGCCGCTCAGATACCTCTGGCACAGGCGCTTTTCGATGAGTTTACC
>JAEYOX010000071.1 GCA_023411265.1 Bacteroidota bacterium
CAAGTAAAGTTTTGGGAAAGGCGGTGGAAGAAATTTCCGGGCTTCCTGGAATCGGAAGGAAATCAGCACTGCGGCTGGCTTTGCACCTGCTGAAACAACCGGAAAGTCAGGGAATCGCCTTGGCCGATGCACTGCATCAGTTGGTTACTAAAATAAAATACTGCAAAGAATGTCATAATTTTTCGGATGTTGAGGTGTGCGATATTTGCGCAAGCCACCGGAGAGATACGGCATTGTTGTGTATTGTGGAAGATGTTCGGGACGTGATGGCTATCGAAAATACCGGAAAATTTATCGGTAAATATCTGGTATTGGGAGGTAAGATTTCTCCTATGGAGGGCGTTGGCCCCGGCCAGCTGAATATTACTTCTATTGAAAAAAAACTTCAGTCAGGAACGGTGAAAGAACTCATTTTTGCATTAAGTGCCACCATGGAAGGAGATACAACTGCATATTATATTTATAAAAAGTTTAAAGAATACAACGTGAATTTTTCCTCCATAGCCCGCGGAATTGCAATAGGAGATGAACTGGAATATGCCGATGAAATTTCCCTGGGCAGGTCAATCATGTACCGGACACCTTACAGTGAGGGATAATAAAGTGTAATCCGTATAAAATGGAACTTGTTTCAGTAATCATTCCAATGTATAATGCCGAAAAAACCATCATTCGCAGTTTGGATTCAGTGAAAAACCAGAGGTACCGAGGGGGTTTTGAAATTATTGTTGTGAATGACGGATCCACGGATCACAGTACTGAATTGGTTCAACGTTATATTTATGAAAACAGGAACTTGAATATCAAGTTGATAGAGCAGGTTAATTCCGGAGTATCCAAAGCAAGAAATGTAGGAATGCAGAAAGCCTCAGGAAATTTTATTGCGCTATTGGATGCGGATGACGAATGGATGCCTGAAAAAACGGAAAAACAAATGAAATACTTAATGAATCCGGATCTTAACATTGACTTCATGGTGTCATTATGGAATAATGAACGGGTTACTTTTCCTTATTTTAAAGACAGAAAAACAGGCCTTGTAAAAATAAATGTAAAACAGCTGTTGCTGAAAATTACCGGTCAGACCTCAACGGCAGTTTTTAGAAAAGAAGTGCTCAGCAAAACCGGGTTTTTTGATGAAAACCAAAGGTATTCTGAAGATGCAAATTTCTGGATGAGGGTTACGGAACATTATAACATGATGCTCTTGCCCGAAAGTTTAGTCCTCGCAGGAAATGGAAAGAAATCTTTTGGAGTATCTGGCCTGTCGGCAAATTTGAAGGAAATGGAGAAAGGAATTCAGAAAAATATTAAAGAAATGTACCGTTCAGGCCGCGTCTCACGGATAGAATATTTCTTTTTTTATTTTATTTCCAAATTAAAATATGCAATAAGACCTTTCAGATAAAATGGTAATGAAAATCTTTTGGACGATAAGAGCATTGCTGTACAGCCCGTTTTTCGGAAAAATGGGGATGCCTTCTTATTTAGGTCAGCCTGTTTTCTTAATGGGGATGAAGCGGGTTTTCATTGGAAAAAAAGTCAGGATTTTCCCGAACCTCAGGATGGAAACCCATCAGGAAGGCACGATCCATATTGAAGATGATGTCATCATTTCCCAGAATGTGCACATCACCTCAGCGGGCAACCTGCGCATCGGAAAAAGTTCCTTGGTTTTAGCCAACGTATTTATCACCAATATAGACCATGATTACCAAACCATTGGACAACATGTAGTGAAACAGAAATACAGGGTGAAAGAAACCATTATCGGCGAAAACTGCTACATCGGAATGGGCGCTGCCATCATGCCGGGAACGGTGTTGGGGAAACAGTGCATCGTAGGAGCTAATGCGGTTGTAAGAGGAACATTCCCGGATTTCTGCGTCATTGTCGGTGCTCCCGCCAGAATAGTTAAAAAATATAACCCTGAAACCCAGACATGGGAAAAATGGAAAGAATGAATTGGAAAAATATTCTCATTACAGGCGGTGCAGGTTTTATAGGAAGCCATCTCGCACTTGCATTGGTAAAGCGGGGTTGCACGGTGACGGTCCTCGACAGTCTTTCGCCGCAGATCCATGGGGCTCATCCCGAACTGGATTCGTTTCTGTACCAGAGCATCCTCCCGCATGTTCATTTCATTAAAGGAGATGTTACCCGCCGCACTGATTGGAATGAAGCGTTGCAGAATCAGGAAGTGGTTATTCATCTCGCTGCAGAAACGGGAACAGGACAATCCATGTACAGCATTCACCGATATTCTGAAGTAAATGTTTCAGGCACAGCACACCTTCTGGATATACTCGTCAATGACCATCACAGCGTCAAAAAAGTAATTGTTGCTTCCTCCCGGGCGGTGTATGGCGAAGGAAAATATTTCCACCCTGTTTTGGGCGATGTGTATCCGCCGCAACGAAATCCTGAAGAAATGAAAAGAGGAAATTTTGAAGTGACACTGGAAGATGTGCAGGTACTTCAACCTTTGCCGACAGATGAATCTTCACAAATCCGGCCGGCTTCTGTGTACGGAATGACCAAACATTTGCAGGAAGAATTAATCCTTTCTGTAACCAAAGTTCTCGGCATTCCGGCAGTGGCTTTGCGCTTTCAGAATGTGTACGGCGAAGGCCAGTCGCTCCTCAATCCCTATACCGGGATTTTGTCGGTTTTTTCAAATCAGATTCTTTCAGAAAAACCGGTATGCGTGTTTGAAGACGGAAAAGAATCAAGGGATTTTATTCATATTGAAGATGCTGTACAGTCGTTCATTCTCGCTTTGGAGAACGGTTCACTGAAAAATGATGCAGTCAATATCGGAACAGGGAAACCGGTAACGGTGCTGGAAGTAGCGCAGCAACTGGTACAAAATTATAACTCAAAGGTTCCGGTTCAAATCACCGGACAGTTCCGGATCGGGGATATACGGCACAATTTTGCAGACACCGCAAAGGCGGAAAGTCATCTGAAATTTAAAGCAAAAATATCCTTCGAAGAAGGACTTAAAAGATTTTGTGCCTGGGTACAGAATCAGGAAATTAAGGACAATAAATTCGAAAGCTCGTTGGCAGAAATGACTTCCCGAAAAATGCTTTTCTGATCAGGATGGATTTTAAAGGAAAAAAAATACTGTTGATATCGGTTCGTTTTTTCGGATATGAAAATGCCATTGTTCAGCGGTTGCAGGAGCGGGGTGCGGAAGTGGATTTTTATGATGACCGGCCTTCCAATTCTGTCCTCCAAAAGGGAATCATCCGTGTTCACCGGAATTTTTTAGCTTTTCAGATTCAAAAGTACTATCAGTCTGTCCTTAGAAAAACGGAGAAGAAACAATACGATTATTTTTTACTGATCAAAGGCGAAGCGATTCCATTGTCATTCATCAGAAAGATAAAGAATCAAAATCCCGACATGAAGACGATCGCTTACTCCTATGATGCGCTTCACGAGCACCCGAGGTTCGCAGATTTTATTCCGCATTTCGACAGATGTGTCACCTTCGAGAGAACCGATGCGCTGAATCATCAACTGCTCTTCAGACCGCTTTTCTTTCTTGAAGAGTATCGGAAATCTGCTTCTTACTCCCGGCCAAAAGTGGATGTCACCTTCATTGGAAGTGCACATACAGACCGGTATCTAATCGGCGAAGCAGTGAAAGCTGCCTGCGAAAAATCCGGGTTGAGTACTTTTTTTTATTATTATGCACCGGGAAAAGCAGCCCTGATTCTGAAGCGTATTTTCGATAGAAATTTTAAAGATTTCGATATTAGGAAAGCCAGTTTCAGGAAACTGTCACATTCAGAAATCTGCAGTTTCTATCAACAGACGAAAGCGGTTCTCGACATCAATAAACCTTTCCAGAACGGACTTACCATGAGAACTTTTGAAGTGTTGGCGGCCGGTAAGAAACTGATCACCTTCAATAAGGATATTATCAACTATCCGTTTTATCATCCGCAGAACATTCTCGTTACAGATCGTGAGCAACCCGAAATTCCCCGAAGTTTTATAACTTCTGAAACTGTAAGTGTTTCGGAGCAAACGCTGAATATGATGTCGCTGGATTCATGGCTGAACGGTGTGTTCTTTGAGGATCAGACGGAATATTGGCTACGACAAAAAAATACGGCTCAGAACTTCTGAACCGTACGGTATATATTTTTAATTTTCTGTTTTATTATTCTCCTGCAGGAGCTGGCTGTGGAGCGGGAGCTGGCTGTGTGGCCGGAGCAGTCTGTGCAGGTGCTTCGGTGGCAGCAGGTGCCTGAGGAGCCATTTTCATTTTTGGTTTTGCAGTCATTACTACGCTTAAAATAGAAAGCACAACAATCGTGATTCCGATCGTCCAGGTGGCTTTTTCCATGAAGTCATTGGTTCTCTGAACGCCAAACTGTGCTGATGATGCACCTCCAAAAGTAGAGGAAAGACCGCCGCCTTTCGGATTCTGTGCCATGATAATGATGATCAGAAGAACACACGCAATCATGATCAGAACCATGAATAATGTAAATATTGTACCCATTGTTATTGTAGAATAATAGTGGGCAAATTTAACTTTTTTTTGTCAAATTGCCAAACGGTTATTTTAAAAACATCACTGCAAATAAAAACAGCAGCGTAATGCTGCTGTTCATAAGTGATAGCGTGGTGTAAGATTATTTGAAATCTGCATCTTTCGCCTGGTTGGCTTTGATGTCCTTTACGGTAAATTCCACATCCATCCCGCCCATATTTTGGGTAAACTTGTACGGAACTTTCACGCCTGCTACTTCTCTGTAGTCAGAATAGGTCATTGGCACGGTTTGTCCGGCTTGAGATTTTACTTCTCCTGTTTTAAGCCCCGTTTTTACGCTGTAATAATAGGTAACATCTTTTCCTTTTACGACATAGGAGTCTTCACCGTTGAACTGTTCGATACCTGATACGGTATAGTCGGCAGACTTTCCAAAACCAAGTTCAGGAAACAGTTCGCTTTCTTTTGCCATCTCGGCCTTTTGCTCGTCATTAAAAGGAATTTTCTGACCCTGAGCTTCCATATAGCCGTCTTTACCGTCAAATACAATTTTCTGCATCGTAGCACCCATCATTTTTACATCCATCTTCATTTTGCCGCCTTTACCTTGAAGTAAATGTAATTCAAGATCCATTCCCTGAACGGTAGCAGAAGCGGTGGTACTTAGTGAATTGATTTTCTGAACATTCTCAAGACCTCCGATAGCGGCAATGTATTTATCAGCAACAGATGCGGTAGTAACGCTGGCATCTACTTTCTGAGCAACAGGTTTTGCAGTTGGATTGGCTTTATCATCAAAATACTTTACAGGATACCCTAATTTTTCAAGAGGTTCTGCGATTTCGGATGCTTTTCCTGCAATGAAGATACGGCTTTGATTCGGATAAATCGTCGCTTTTACAGCGTTGGAAATATCAGCAGCAGTAACTTTATCAATTGATTTCAGGTAGTTGGTGTAAAAATCTGATGGCAGATTCTGCGTTTTTTGATTTACAGCAAAACGGGCAATGGTTTCAGGCCTTTCCAGTGAACGGATAAAATCTCCTTTCAGTTTGGCTTTGGCATTGGTGAGTTCTTCAGGCTTCACGGAAGTAATTCCCTTGAGCTCGGTCATAAACTCTTGTACTGCTTTATCCGTAACTTCATTTCTTACACTGGACTGTGCAGAAAAAGTAGGACCGTATTTATAGGTAGAAAGGGAAGAATACGCTCCGTAAGTGAAGGCGTTTTTTTCTCTCAGATTCATGAAAAGTCTTGCTTCTCCGCCACCTCCAAGGATGTAATTGGCCATGGTAGCAGCAAAGTATTTAGGATCATTCATTTTCAGATCATGAATATTTCCTACACTGATAACAGACTGTACTGCATTTGGAACGTCCACAATATTAATTTCCGTGGCAGCAACGTTAGCTGCAGGCTCCAGCGCCGGATAAGTGGTGTTGGATTTTTTCCAGCCGTTGAAGTTCTTTTCAACTAACTTTTTTACCTCATTAAATTTCACATCACCCACAATAACCAGATGCGCATTGTTAGGAATGTAATGTTTCTGGAAGGTATTCTGAACATCCGCAAGAGTAATGGCTTTGATGCTTTCTTCGGTTTCAAACTCGCCTCTGGCGGTGTTCTTACCATAAATAAGCGCATTGGAAACCCGCGATGCGATGGCTTCTGCACTTTTTTCTTCAGCTTTCAGCCCTTCTATCATCCGGTCTTTGGTCTTTGCAACTTCTTCCTCAGAAAATTTAGGCGAAGTAATAGCATCGGCCATCATGCTCAGGATCTCAGGGAAATATTTGGAAAGCGAATTGGAAAAAGCACCACTGGACGAGAAGCTGAGGTTAGCACCCAGATAATCCACTCTCTTGTTGAAATCATCCTTGCTCATTTTAGTGGTTCCGTTCCCCAGCTGGTCTGCCATTACCTGACTTACCCCGACTATTTTTCCTTCATAAAAGGGCGGACGGTCCATGGTCAGAGTTACATTGACACGCGGCAGTTTATTGTTTTCCACCACCATTACGGTAAGGCCGTTCTTGAGGGTGAAAGTTTTGGGCTGGGTAATGTTGATGGTAGGAGTAGGGCCTGCAACCGGCATTTTGTTGATGTCGATCTTCTGGGCATTCATTGCTCCCGAGATCAGAAATACAGCTGCTATATATTTAAAATTATTTTTCATGTGATAATTACTTTTTTTCAGGTACATAGTTGATGATGACTCTTTGGTTGCTGTTCAGATACTTTTTAGCGGCAGCCATAATATCCTGTCGGGTTACGGAACGGTAGATGTCAATTTCCTTGTTAATGAGATTGGTGTCTCCCATCAGCATATAATTGGTAGCCAAAGAACTGGCAATACCCTGAATGCTGGAATTGGAATTCACAAACTGATTCTCAAACTGATTCTGAAGTTTCTGATAGTCTTCCTCGGAAATAAGCGTAGTCTGCAGTTTCTTGATTTCTTCGTCAATCACTTTCTGAAGTTCAGCTTTTGGAGTAGTTCCCATCGGTAAAGCGAAGAATGCGAAAACACCTGCATCCTCAAATCCGATACTGTTGGCGGAAACCTGTAGTGCTTTTTTCTGCTCATCCACCAGTTTTTTATACAATACCGAAGATTTTCCGCCACTCAGATATGCGGAGATCATATCCAGAATTTTGGAATCTCTGTGCTTGTTGGAAGGCGTTCTGTAAGAATAAATATAAGCCGGAATCTGAATATTGGGATCGGTTACCGTCACCTCTTTTTCCTGCGTAATAGGCGGATCCATTGGGAAGTTCTTCGGAGTTACCGTTCCTTTCGGAATAGAACCGTAATATTCTGAAATCCATTTTTTGGTTCGTTCAGGTTGGATGTCGCCTGCTACTACCAGCACGGCGTTGTTCGGAACGTAATATTTCTTGTAGAAAGCCTGAAATTCTTCCAGTTTTGCAGCGTTCAGGTCTTCCATAGAACCGATAACGGACCAGTGGTAAGGATGCTTTATAAACATATTCGAAAGAATGGAATTGAAAAGATTTCCATACGGCTGGTTGTCCATTCTCAGTCTTTTTTCCTCTTTCACCACCTCTCTCTGGGTATCTACCCCGATCTGGTTCACCACGCCGCTGCGCATTCTTTCAGCTTCCATCCACAGTCCTAACTGCTCGTTATTGGAAGGGAAAGTTTCGTAATAATACGTTCTGTCATTGCTGGTATTGGCATTATTGGTACCTCCGTTGGAAGATACAACTTTGAACCATTCGCCGCGCTTGATGTTTTTGGTGCCCTCAAAAAGAAGGTGTTCAAAAAAATGGGCAAATCCGGATCTTCCCGGTTCTTCGTCTTTTGAGCCTACGTGATACATTACCCCGGTAGTCACTACAGGAGCGGTATTATCCTGATGCAGAATGACATGAAGCCCGTTCGGTAATTTGTACTCTTCAAATTTGATTTGCTGTGCATTCAGAAAGATGCTTACCAAAGCAACTGCAGCAGCAGATAGGAGTCTTTTTTTCATGAAAATTAAATTAT
>JAEYOX010000113.1 GCA_023411265.1 Bacteroidota bacterium
ATTCAAGACTCCGGATCAGGTTCACCTGCTCTCTATTTTAGTAATGATTTTGGCACTGGATGCTTTTTCGGCAATGCCTTTTGTTATCCTGAGGAAACAGGAAAGGCCGGTGAAATTTGCGGTGATAAAAACCATCAACGGAGTCATCAATTTCTGTCTGGTGATCTTTTTCATCAGGATTCTCCCCTCTTTTCCTGAAGGAATTTTAGGCCTTAAATACAGTCCGGAATTTGGTATCGGATATGTATTTGTTGCCAATCTGATTGCCAGCGCAGTCACCTTTCTCTTGCTCAGCGGAGAGGTTATTACTGCCAGAATCCGGCATTTTGACCCGTCGCTCTGGAAGAAAATGATGAAATATTCACTTCCGATTATGTTCGCAGGATTAGCGGGCATTGTGAATGAAACTCTGGACCGGCAGTTCCTGAAGTTTCTGCTTCCGGACGGTATTGCGCAGGAACAATTGGGAATTTACGGAGGAGTAACCAAGATCGTCACCTTTGTGCTGCTCTTCAAGCAGGCGTATGTTTTGGGTGTTGAACCTTTCTTTTTCAGCCATTCAAAAAATGAAAATTCACGGGCAACCTATGCGAGACTGATGGATGTTTTCATTACTGCGAACTGTCTTATTATCCTGTTTCTAACGGTAAATCTCAGTTGGCTGGCGCCTATGTATCTACGCAATCCTGCTTATTTTGTGGGCATTGATATTCTTCCGATTTTATTTATTGCTACGCTTTTTCTGGGAATTTATCTGAATCTCTCGGTATGGTATAAACTTACCGACCGAACCATTTACGGAGCGTACATATCGGCAGCAGGAGCGGCAGTTACCATTGTGGTGAATGTGATTTTCATTCCTCAGTTCGGATACTGGGCTTCTGCCTGGGCTACTGTGGCGGCCTATTTTGTCATGATGATGATTTCGCTGCTGTGGGGCCAGTACAGATTCCCGATTCCGTATCACTTTTACCGAAACACGGTCATTATTTTAATCACCATCGTAGTGGCACTGGCATATTACCAAAATTTGAAACAATACATTTTGCTGGGAAATATAATCTTCTTAGTTTTAGCAGCGGTTTTCATTATCAACCAAAAGCTGATTCCCGAAAAGATTTTAAATAAGGTAAGAAAATGAATATAAAAATCATCAATAAATCGAAACACAGCCTCCCCAAATACCAGACGCCCTGTGCAGCCGGAATGGATCTGTACGCAGATATAGAGGAACCGGTGACGCTGAAACCATTGCAACGTAAACTGATTCCGACAGGACTTTCCATCGAATTGCCCGAAGGCTTTGAAGCGCAGATACGACCCCGAAGCGGGCTGGCTCTGAAAAACGGCATCACTGTTCTGAATTCTCCGGGAACTATTGATTCAGACTACCGGGGCGAGATCGGTGTGATTCTCATCAACCTTTCCGATACGGAATTTACCGTGAAAGACGGCGACAGGATTGCACAAATGGTAATCGCCCGACATGAATGCGCTACATGGGAAGAAACAGATACTCTGGAAGAATCGCAGCGTGGAGAGGGAGGTTTCGGAAGCACTTCTATCCATTAAAAATCTAATAAACACAAAAAATCAAAATTCATGAAAATTATTGTCCCTATGGCCGGAAGAGGCTCCAGATTGAGACCTCACACCCTCACTGTTCCTAAACCGCTGATTCCTATTGCAGGAAAACCCATCGTGCAGCGCCTTGTAGAAGATATTGCGAAAGTAGCCGGCGAACCTATTGAAGAAATCGCTTTTATTATTGGTGATTTTGGCTGCGAAATCGAAGAAAAACTGCTTCAGATTGCCGAAAAACTGGGCGCAAAAGGCAGCATTTATGTCCAGGATGAACCTCTGGGAACAGCACATGCCATCAAATGCGCAGAAAAATCCATGCAGGGAGATGTAGTGATAGCCTTTGCCGACACGCTTTTCCGCGCAGATTTCGATCTGGACAAAAATTCAGACGGCGTCATCTGGGTAAAAAAAGTTGAAGATCCTTCCGCCTTTGGAGTGGTGAAATTAGACGACTACGGTTTCATCACCGACTTTATAGAAAAGCCGAAAGATTTTGTTTCGGATCTGGCCATTATCGGGATTTACTACTTCCGGTCCGCCGAACAGCTGATGCAGGAAATTAACTACATTATGACCAACGACATCAAGCAGGGCGGCGAATATCAACTGACCACCGCTTTGGAAAACCTTCGGTCAAAAGGCAGTAAATTTTCCCTTGGCAAGGTGGACGACTGGATGGATTGTGGCAATAAAAATGCGACGGTGGAAACCAACGGAAAAATTCTGGACTATGAACGACACGAGTTTATGACCTTCCCCGACTCGGCTAAAATTGAAAACAGCCTCATTATCCAACCGTGTTTCATCGGTGAAAATGTGGTCATCAAAAATTCAAAAATCGGCCCCTGTGTATCCCTCGGAAACGGAACCCGTATTGAAAATTCAAATATTCAAAACTCACTCATTCAGGAAAATACATTGATTGATCATGGAAATCTCAGCAATTCGATGATCGGGAATGCAGCACAGTATTTTGGAGTTTCCAGAGAAATTTCGCTCGGCGATTATTCTGTGTTGGATTTTCACTCTAAAGACTGATTTTCTTTGAAAATATTTTTGTCATTGCCTCAAAACCACACAAAACATTTTGTGTGGTTTGGCGTTAATATTGTAAAGTTTCTATGCAAAACTTTATATAACACTCACAATCAGATGAAAATACCCGTATTTATACTTCTTTCAGCTCTTTTTCTGGGTTCCTGCAAAGCCAAGAAGGTGGTGGAAACCAGCAATGCTGCAGACAGTATTGCCGTGAATCTTCCCAAAGACCTCAGCAAGCCAATGAATGCAGATCTCGCTTTTTACGAAAATGTGCTGCTCCCGCCTCAGTTTGAACAAGTAAAAATATCCGGTAAACTGAATGTAGAAACCGACAAAACTTACCTTCCTACGCTGGATGCCACGATTTATATTGAAAACAACCAGAAAGTCTGGATGAATTTAACTGCATTTTTCATTAATGTGGCTCGTGGTATCGCTACACCCGACGGCATCAAAGCTTTCAACAGAGCCGACAGAACATATATCAATTCAGATTTTGATTACCTCAACAGCCTGTTGAATACGAATTTCATCAACTATAAAAGTCTGGAAAAAATGCTGATGGGAAGAACGTTTATCAGAATCAGCAGCCGGGAATTCATGCTCACAAAAACCACGTCCGGCTATAAAATGGCTTCCGTAGTTAACCAAAAAATGGAAGCCAACGGAAGCATCAGGGAATATAAAGTAGATCTTTACTACACCCACAACTACGATCTAATGCAGGTAATGTTGCAGGATGTACACTCGGAAGATGCCTTGGAAGTAAGCTATAGCAATTGGGAAAATTTTCGGAATTACCGTTTGCCAAAAAATGTTAAAATAATTATAAAAGGGGCAAATGCAGGGCAGATTATGTTGGAAAATACGAAATTTGATGATTCTAAAATAAATACCCCCTTTTCCGTTCCCGGAAGCTATAAGAAAATAGAAATCTGATGATAAAAAAAATTGGTCTTTTAGGTGCTGTTTTATTGTTCGGAGTTTTATTTGGTCAAAAAAAAGAACAGCTGCAACAACAAAATGCAGAGTTAAAAAAACAAATCGCCGGAATTAATTCGCAACTTGCTAAAACCAGAAATGAATCCAGACTTTCCGTCGCCTATCTGGAGGGCGTAAAGAAGAAAATAGAACTGCGCGAAAAAGTATATAGGAACACCCAGAAAGAAAAGCGATTTATAGAAGATGACATCTACCTTCGCCAGCTTGAAATTAACAGACAAAACCGTGAGCTGGCCGTATTGCGTCAAAATTATGCCAAAGTATTGGTAAACGCTTACAAAAACCGGGATCTCAAGAATAAAGTCACCTTTATCCTTTCCTCCAGAAATCTGGGGGAAGCCATTCGAAGAGTGCAGTATCTGCGTTTTTATTCGGACTATCAGGACAGGCAGGCGGCGATAATTTCTCAGGCTGCCGATCTGTTGAATATATCTTTTGAGGAAAGATCCAAATCAATACAGCAAAAGGAAATCCTTCTTGCCAATCAGCAGAAAGAAATTACGACCAATAATGCATAAAAACAACAGAAAGAAAAACTGCTTGCCGAGTTTAAGAAAAATGAAACTACTCTCACGGCGGAACTGAGACAGAAACAAAATCAATCCAGGAAACTGGAAGGTGAAATCCGTTCCATTATAGCTGAAGAAATGAGAATCGCTAAAGCAGAGGAAGAAGCCAGAAAAAAAGCTGAAGCAGAAAAAGTACGGCTGGCCAGGGAAGCAGCTGCACGGGAGAAAGCCAGAAT
>JAEYOX010000067.1 GCA_023411265.1 Bacteroidota bacterium
AAAAAGAAACAAATTATTACAGAGAATTATTATATTTGTTTATTGATAAAAAAGAAAGAATGAAGAAATTATTTTTACTGACATTATTGTTATTCAGTGTAACCTTTGTATTTGCACAAAGAAAAAAAGGAGTTCAGGTTTCAAAAGTACAAACCTCCGATATAAGATGGTGGGGCTATAAGGTGGTAAAATCTGAAGCGACTTCTCATACAGGATTTGTACAACTGAAAAGCGGTAGATTTTATTTCACAGATAAAGTGCTCACAGGAGGAGATTTCGTGATCAATATGCGAAGTCTTACCAATACAGATCTCACAGGTGAAGATCAGCAAAAACTGACAGAACACCTCAGAAGTTATGACTTTTTTGACGTGAAAAAATATCCGGTAGCCAGATTTACCATTACCAAAATTCTTCCTTCCAAAAACGCAGATTACAATTATCTGGTGTACGGAAACCTGACCTTAAAAGGCATCAGAAGAACCATTTCTTTCCCTGCCAACATCCGTACCAACGACCGTTTTGTAGAGTTTCAGTCAGCGAAAATCACCCTCGACAGACAGAAATATAAAGTTTTCTATAAATCGGCTGTCAGAGATTACCTGATTAAGGATGATATTGATATTCAGATTAAAATGACCGCCAACTAAACAGGCAGGCATCAATACGGGAGCAGAAATTTTCTGCTCTTTTTTTTGTCCTGATATGAAAAAAATGAAACTGTACATCGTCAGCGGTTTGGGAGCCGATTTCAAAGTACTTGAACGTCTGAAATTCCCTGCCCATTTGGAACCTGTCTTTCTGGAATGGACGATTCCGGAGAGAAACGAAACATTGGATCACTACGTGAGGAAAATGGTAGATAAAATTGATGCTTCAGAACCGTTTTCCCTTTTAGGTTACTCCCTTGGCGGAATTATGGTTCAGGAAATTCACCGCATTGTTCCTGCAGAAAAAGTGGTTATTTTGGGAAGCATCCGTTCTCACAAGGAGAAAGCAGGGCTTCTTCGCACCGCAGCATGTACGGGAATTGCTGAGTATCTGCCGCTGAAACTTTTCACCCCCACTTTTACTGAAAACCAACTTATTACAAAGATGTTTGATTCCGGAAACTCAAAATTGATGGAATATTTTACCGTCCGCGATCCGTATTATCTGAAATGGGGAATCGCACAGATATGTGCCTGGAAATCCAAAGAAAACCCTGAAGTGATTCAGATATTAGGGGACAAAGACCAGATTTTCCCCATCACTGCCTGTCACCCCGATTATGTCATCAAAGGCGGTACCCATCTCTTTCCGGTGACAAGGCACCGTGAAGTTTCGGCTCTGTTGAAACATATCTTCACAACCTGATTCCAATATCATTTTTCGCCATAATATCCTATCTTTGTTATTCATATTGAACTTATGGAATCTATCAGTGTATTTGAAATTATTAAAGTAGGCATCGGACCTTCCAGCTCCCACACCATGGGCCCTTGGAATGCAGCGGGTCTTTTTCTGGATCAGATCCGAAAATCTCAGGGCATCGAACAGGTGCAAGAGGTTTTCGTGGAATTCTTCGGTTCATTAGCCAAAACCGGAATAGGGCACGGCACCGATATTGCCGGAATGCTTGGGCTTTCCGGAGAGGATTTTAAAACGATAGATACTACTAAGGTAGGGGAAAAAACAGAAAAAATAAAATCTTCCGGGCAGCTCAATCTAGGTGGCCAGAAGATCATTCCGTTTGTTTATGGAAAACACCTCATCCTTAATAAAGAGCAAACGCTGGATTTTCATCCTAACGGAATGATTTTCAAAGCAGTCTTCTATAACGGCGAAACGCTGGAGCAGGATTATTATTCCATCGGGGGCGGTTTTGTAGCCACGAAGGAGGATAACACGATGTCTGATCTTTGTATTCGTACGCTTTATCCCTGTCATAAAGGTGAAGATATTCTTAAAAATGTAAAAAAGCTCAACCTTAATAAAATCTCCGATCTTGTTTTTCTGAATGAAGAAAGCTGGCGCCCTGAAGTGGACACCCGAAGAGAAGCTTTATACATCTGGGAGCAAATTCGCGAATGTATTTACAAAGGCGTGAACAAAGAAGGGGTTCTTCCGGGCGGTCTGAATGTTACGCGAAGAGCTCCGTCACTCAACAAAAGCCTTTTGGGAAATAAAAATTACACCACTCTGGAAGAATGGTATAGGCTGGTGCAGGAAGCAGAAGAAACCTTTACCACCATCAACAAATGGGTGTCCTGTTTCGCACTGGCGGTGAACGAGGAAAACGCCAGTTTTGGCCGTATAATCACCGCTCCTACCAACGGAGCAAGTGGTGTGATTCCGGCTGTACTGATGTATTCGCAGGCTTTTACTCCGCATCAAGGCGACGACCATATTGTTCGGTTCTTACTTGTTGCCGGTGAAGTAGGAACCTTGTTCAAGAAAAACGCTACCATTTCTGCGGCCATGGGCGGTTGTCAGGCGGAAGTGGGGGTTTCCTCAGCGATGGCAGCAGCCGGTCTTACAGAAATCATGGGAGGTACCCCCGCACAGGCATTAATGGCGGCCGAAATTGCCATGGAACATCATCTGGGAATGACCTGTGACCCGATTGCCGGACTGGTACAGATTCCGTGCATTGAACGAAATTCGATGGGTGCCATCAAGGCCATTACCGCCGCCAACATCGCCATCGAAAGTGATCCGGAAAAAGCCAGAGTTTCTCTGGATCAGGTTATTCAGAGCATGTGGGATACGGCGCAAAGCATGAATTCGCGCTTTAAAGAGACTTCAGAGGGCGGACTTGCCATTGCCGTCAACGTAGCAGAATGCTAATCAGTTATACAGACGCCCTATTTTCTTTAATAAAAAATATTTAATGGCTAGGCTACATCTAACTCTGACGGTGATACGGTAAAAAAAACCGTAAAGTATGGTGACTTTACGGTTGATCCTATCGGTTTGAATGCTAGTTATCTGTTCTTCTTCGACAGTATGCTTACTGTAATTGCAGTGACCGCGGCTGCGGCTGCAAGTTTCAGCACAAAATTTTTCCTGTTGTACTTCCATTCTGATGCCCACCCCAGTTCGGCAAAAATATTGGGGACATGACCTTTTTTAAAGTCATCAATAATGCCTTCCACAACGCCTACACGGTCGGCAAGCATGAGCGGAAGCCATCTGCCGTAGCTGGATTCGCTGTATTTAAAGGCCAATTTTCTTATTTCGCCGTTTACTCCTTCCGGTGGCGAAGCGGTTCCGAAAACAGAAGTGACATTGGGTCTTTCAACTGATTTTAGAATTTCCACATTTTCGGGCTGCTGTTTCGGCCGTTGCCACGAGTATCCCTCATGTTCCGCATTGGTGCGGTTTTTAATAGGATAAACGGGATCGTTTTCCGGATCAGCATCAATTCCCCAGCCTTTGATGTGACCGTAATCTTTATTTTCACTTTTTTTAAAGTCGGAGGGTTTTGTTTCGTCTGTATGCATGTTGTATTTTTTTAAGTTAAAAAACTATTAAGCTTTTGGAGGTATGAGTACCGTTTTGATACAGCCGTCCAGTTTTTGTGAGAATATATGATAGGCATCCGCCACTTCCTCAAGCGGGATTCGGTGGGTGATGATTTCTTTCGGGTTTAAGATACCGTTCTTTACATGTTCAATGAGTTTAGGCAAATTTCGTTTCACAGCGGCTTGGTTGGCGCGGATCGTAATTCCTTTATTGACCACGTTTCCTATCGGTACCAGCGCATCAATAGGTCCGTAAACGCCCACAATGGAAACGATTCCGCCCTTTTTCACTGAATTAATAGCCCAATGAAGTGCAGTAGTAGATCCGCCTTGCAACATCAGCTTTATTCCGAGGAGTGTGTTCATAGTGTTTCCTTTAGCTTCACATCCTACGGCATCGATACAGACATCCGCACCCAGAGAGTCGGTCTGTGTTTTGACGAATACCACAGGGTCTCCAATACTGTTAAAATTATAGGCTTCACACTGGGCGTACTTAGCCACAAATTCAAGTCTTTCTTCCAGATGGTCAATTACGATTACTCTCCCTGCACCGAAGAGCCAGGCACATTTCGCTGCCATAATACCGATGGGTCCGGCACCGAACACCACAACGGTATCGCCTTTCTGAATTCCCGCCATTTCAGCTGCCTGATATCCGGTGGGAACAACATCGGTAAGAAGCACCGCATCATCCGGATCCATCCAGTCAGGAATCACAGTAGGTCCTACATCGGCATAAGGAACACGGGCGTATTCAGCCTGTCCGCCCTGGTAACCGCCGGCAGTATGGGAATAACCGAAAATTCCTCCCACCGCTGTGGCCATGGGATTGGATTCGTGGCAATTGCCGTATAATTCCTGTTTACAGAAGGCGCACTTTCCGCAAGCGATATTAAAAGGCACCATCACCTTATCGCCAACTTTCAGGTTGTGTACTTCGGAGCCGATCTCCACGACTTCTCCGATAAATTCATGCCCGAAGATACTGCCTACCCGGGTATCGGGAACAAGACCGTGATAAAGATGAAGATCTGATCCACAGATACACGATCGTAAAACCTTCACGATGGCATCCTGAGGATGTTCTATTTGCGGCTCCGGCACATTGCGGTCGGCACGTACGCGGAATGGTCCGCGGAAGTTCATTGCTAACATAATATTTTGATTTTTGGTGAATGATGGTAGTGCTGCAAAATAAAGACCGCCAACGGTAATTGGCGGATATTTTATGATTTTTTATGAAAGAGATCCAATTCTTTAAAGAAAATAAAGAATGTATTTATATCCCATCTTATTTCACACCGTTTAGGTGCTTTTACTTTCGTTTGCAACAGCTTTATGAGAGGATCATTAATTCAGTGGCACAGGCTACAACTCTTACTTCACTTTCTTGAGTGTGTGAAAAGTAGCTTTCTCAGAACATTTCTCGAAAGTGATTTCAAAGCGTGGATTTTTTTCAGGATAATGTAAGAGATAATCGGGGCATGGCTTTTTCTGGGCATTGCTCCTATCAAAATCCACAAAACCTTTGTTGAGGATGCTGTCCCGCAGAAATCTTTCGTCGATGTTGAGCGTCTGCATTTCTGTCTGAAAATTTTCCGAATAGGAAAAATCCTTGCTCAGCGTTTCAGCGATGACCCGGCTGTTCGGCAGATAGCCACTGCAGCTTGCCCCTTTCTGGTTCAGAATGAAGAATACAATGATCAATCCCGGGATGAGTCCGATAAGGAAAAATTTCAATTTTCTCAGCATTAGAATAATAATAAATTGATGTCGTGATATGGCAAACCGAAACGGTCGCAGATGATTTTTTTGGTATGTCGTCCTTTGTACATGTACAGGCTCTGTTTCATTTCACTTTTATGAACGAACATGTTTTCAATACTTCCTTCCTTGTCGTAGCCCAAAAGATAACTCAGGAAGAAATTGGAAATCGCTTTGCTGGTTGTCCGCGGAATTCTAGATGTAAGATTTGGCAGTCCGCAGTGAATGACATCGTGTTTTATAAAGTAAGGATCTGTAAGCGTGGTAATTTCCGTAGTTTCCACCAGATTTCCGTAATCCACTGTCACGTCAATAATCACACTACCTTTTTTCATATTAAGCACCATATCTTCAGTCACCACCGGAACACGGCTTGCTTCGGGCAAGGCGGCAATCAGTACATCTGCCCTGCGAATGCTTTTTGATAGTTCTTTAGGGTCTATAATGGATGTAGGAACCCTGCCGTCGATCATCATATGAAGCCTGCGAAGCTTGGAAAGAGAATTATCAAAAACCTTAACGCTCGCTCCCAATCCTAACGCTGCTTTTACGGCAAATTCCCCAACAATTCCGGCTCCGATGATCACAACGTCTGCCGGACGCACACCCGTAATTCCGCCCAGCATATTTCCGTTGGAAAGCGCCAGAAGTTCAGAAGCGTACAGAACGGAAGCAGTGCCTGCAATCTCGCCGATAAGCCTCACCAAAGGCAACTGACTGTATTCATCGGAAATAAATTCAAAGGCAATGGCGTTGATTTTTTTTTCTGCTAGCTTCAGGAAATAAGAAGCATCTCGAAGATTGATCTGAAGTGCAGAGATCAAATGGGCGTTAGGTTTCAGAAAATCGATTTCATCGAAAGTCGGCGGATTGACTTTCATTATCAGATTCTGGCCAAATGCTTCCTTAGGATCGGAAGTAATTCTGGCACCGGCATCGGCATACTGCTGATCGGTAAAAAAAGAACCTGCTCCTGCTTCGGATTCAATGACGACTTCATGGCCATGCTGTACCAGAACCTGAACGGCATCAGGAGTGAGGCAGGTGCGGCGCTCTTCCAAACACGTTTCTTTCGGAATACCAATGCTGAACTTTGGTTCCTTCCGAACCACCTCCAGCTTTTCTTCCAAAGGCATCAGCTCTTCCTCCTTGAAAGGGGTGAAAATAGTTCCGCTGCTCATTTCTTAAATTAAAATCATCTGATACAAAGATACACTATTCAAAAATTATGGTGCGGCGGCCATCAGAATTTTCAATCGTCATTACGTGATGGGGGAGGTGCTGCAGTTCTTCCTCGTATATTTCCGGCCATTCAATAATACAGAGAAAAGCCCGATCCAAATATTCATCTATTCCGATGTCGTACACTTCGCTCACATGCTTCATGCGGTACAAATCAAAATGAAACACCGGTCCTTGAGGTGTGTGATATTCATTGACAATAGCATACGTGGGGGAGGATACTTCGTCCGTGCTTTCCAGAGCTTTCAGCAGAAACTGTGTGAAGGTCGTTTTTCCGGCACCCAGATTTCCTTTCAGAAGCAGAACCGGATATTGCAGTTCCGGCAGAACGTCCGCAACAACTTGATGCCATTCTTCCGGCGAGGTAATGGTGAACGTTTTCATAAGAATCAGAACGTTTTATTTTCATCAAAAATAATGATTTTATGATCGCTTTGGAAACTAATTGTTATTTTTACTCCATGATTTCCAAGCAGACCATCGATAAAATTTTCTCCACAATCCGGGTGGAAGAAATTATTGGTGAATATGTGCAACTGAAGCGGGCCGGCTCCAACTTCAAAGGGCTCAGTCCTTTTCAGGACGAGAAAACGCCGAGTTTTGTAGTCTCTCCTTCCAAGCAGATCTGGAAGGATTTTTCAACAGGAAAAGGCGGAACAGCCATTTCATTTTTAATGGAGATTGAGAGTTTCACCTATCCCGAAGCCCTGCGGCACGCCGCCAAAAAATACGGAATTGAAATTGAAGAAACCGTTCAGGAACAGACGGAAGAGCAGAAAATGGCGCATTCTGAACGGGAACAGCTTTTTAAAATTCATCAGGTGGCTCAGGATTTTTTTCAGGAACAGCTTCATGAAACTGAAGAAGGACGGCTGATAGGACTTTCTTATTTTAAAGAACGCGGCCTTCCGGACGACATCATCCGGAAATTTCAGCTGGGTTACTCTCCGGAAAAAAAGAATGCGTTCACTGAATATGCTTTGGAAAAAGGCTACAGCAAGGAGATCATTGAAAAATCGGGACTGTCTGTTTTTCCCGAAAACGCACCGTATGGAATTGACCGGTTCCGGGAACGCGTGATGTTTCCGATTCACAGTTTTTCCGGCCGGGTGTTAGGGTTTGGCGGAAGAATTCTGAAGAATAATGTCAAAGTAGCGAAATATTTAAATTCTCCGGAAACCGATATTTACCATAAATCCCATGTTCTTTATGGTTTAAATTTCAGTAAACAGGCCATATCAAAACAGAATCTTTGTTTGTTGGTGGAGGGGTATATGGATGTGATCGCCCTTCACCGAAACGGAATTCAGAATGTGGTTTCCAGCTCGGGAACTGCGCTCACCACGGAACAGATTAAACTCATCAAGAGGCTCACCGAAAATGTCACCATCCTTTTTGACGGAGATGCGGCAGGAATTAAAGCCAGCTTCCGAAGCATTGATATGCTGCTTTCCGAAGGGATGAATATCCGCATCGTACTTTTCCCCGATGGTGATGATCCTGATAGTTTTTCGGGAAAACATCCTCAGGAATATGTGGAACAGTATATCACTGATCAGGCCCGGGATTTCATCGATTTCAAAGCGGAAGTGCTGCTTCGGGAAACTCACAATGATCCTATCCTGAAAGGAGAAGCGATCAGGGATATTGTAAAGTCGGTGGCTTGCGTTCCCAACCCTCTGAAACAGGAAATTTATCTGAAAGAAGTTTCCAGCCGTTTCGGATTGAGTGAGCAGAATCTTTTCAATGAGCTGGGTCTTCAAAAACAGGTTCAGCAACAGCAGTACAAAAAGGAAGAATCCAGACCATCTCCGAAACTTGAAGTGGTTCCGGAACAGGCCATTTCGGTTCAGCCTCTTCTGATTTTGGAAGAAAAATTAATAGAACTGATGCTGAAATACGGAGCACAGGTGTTGCACAGGGAAGGGGAAGACGGAACTCCCTATAACATCACGGTTATTGAAGAAATTCTGGCTTATTTTGAAGAAGATGATTATAAGATCCAGTCGCCCGTGAACGAGAAAATAATAAAAGAGATCCGTGAAGGGATTGAAAAAAATGAACTGCGGTCGGGAAGTTTTTTCTTTACGCTGATGGATGAAGAACTCACCCTGAAGGTAGCCAATGCTCTTGTAGAGCCGTACGAAATCAGCGACTGGAGCCAGCATAATATATATTTCAGCAAAGAGGAAGAGGTGCTTCCCAAGCTTATCAGTGATACGATGATCCGCCATAAAAGAGAATATGTGGTAAGCATGATTCAGGAAATAAAAGAAAACCTGAAATCTGAAAACGACAATACGGAAAACTACATCATGATGATGAAACTGAATGAACTGCGCAAGGAAATGGATGCAGAACTGTACAGGATATTATGACATTTTGACTGCCTTTGAAAGGGGAACGGTTTTTGAAAATCAGAAGATATTAAATACAACTTTATATGGACATTAAAAAAGATTTCAGAGATTTCTCTGTAAAACACCTTGGAAACAGCGGTCTGGCAACCGATCAGTATATGGGAATGTTGAACCCCACCAACCTTACTCCCTACATTATGGAAGAAAGAAGGCTGAATGTAGCGCAGATGGATGTATTCTCCCGACTGATGATGGACCGCATTATATTTCTGGGAACAGGAATTGATGATCAGGTGGCCAATATCGTAACGGCACAATTGCTTTTCCTGGAAAGTGCTGATCCGTCCAAAGATATTCAGATTTATATCAATTCACCCGGCGGAAGTGTATATGCAGGACTCGGGATTTACGATACGATGCAAATTATCAAACCGGATGTTGCCACCATCTGTACCGGAATGGCAGCTTCTATGGGAGCAGTTCTTTTGGTTGCTGGTGAAAAAGGAAAACGTTCTGCACTGAAGCATTCCAGAGTGATGATTCACCAGCCGAGTGGTGGTGCGCAGGGTGTGGCTTCTGATATGGAAATCAATCTTCGCGAAATGCTGAAACTGAAAAAGGAACTGTACGAAATTATCGCACAGCATTCAGGGCAAACGTATGAATGGGTGGAAAAGGCATCTGACCGTGATTACTGGATGACTTCTTCGGAAGCGAAAGAAATGGGAATGGTAGATGAGGTGCTGGAAAGAAAAAAAGAAAAGTAAATCTTACCTTGATATTAAAATAAACTGTCCTCAGGTTTAATCAGAGGACAGTTTTTGTTTAAATAGGTTTACGCGTTAAAAGCTTCCGCTATTTTGGAAAAATCTTCGATATTTAAAGCGGCACCGCCTATCAGGCCGCCGTCGATATCAGGCTGAGAAAAAATTTCTTTTGCATTGTCAGGTTTCACCGAACCGCCGTATAAAATGGAAATTTCATCAGCAACTTCCTTTCCGTATTTTACAGCGATAAGGCTTCTGATGTGTGCATGAATTTCTTGCGCCTGCTCCGGAGTAGCCGTTTCCCCGGTTCCGATTGCCCAAACAGGTTCGTAAGCGATTACTACTTTTTTTATTTCTTCCGCAGAAAGGGTGAACAATGCCGTTTCAGTCTGTTGTTTCACCACCTCCAGATGCTGACCTGATTTTCTTTGTTCCAGCGTTTCGCCATTGCAATATATTGGAATCATTCCTTTGTCCAGAACCAGTTTTATCTTTCTGTTGCAGTGGGAATCTGTTTCCCCATGGTATTGTCTCCGCTCGCTGTGCCCGATCAGGCTTCCCTCTGCATCAATGGATTCCAGCATATCTACAGAGATTTCACCGGTATAGGCTCCTTTTTCATATTCGCTTACATCCTGTGCAAATACTCCGATTTCATTGTTTTCGTAAAGATCTTTCGCCATCATCAGATAAAGCGATGGCGGAGCGATCCACATCTCGCAGTTCAGGGAATTATTCTTTTTATATTCCAGTAACTGAAACATCAGCTGTTGTGCCTCAATGACATTTTTATTCATCTTCCAGTTGCCGGCCACAATTTTTCTTCTCATTTATTTAAGTTTTTTAACTAATTCGGTTTTTTAATTATTTGAAGAATCCAGATTCCAAAGTTTTTTCAGCAGTTTATAAAAACGGTGTTCGTTTTCGCTCACTTCTTCATCTGCTTTGATGAGTGACTTCGCAAAACTAATGAAGTTTTCTCTTTCTTCCGGGGTAGAATCGTCCATGAAACATCTTGCATGGAATTCAAAATGGTCCTTCCATTCTTCGGGTTTCAGGGTCGCAATGGTGTCGAGTTCGTTGTCCAGATTCATGCGGAAAGGGAATTCTTCTGCAAGATATTCCTGGATTTTCATTCCTTCTTCCGGTGAAAATTCATTGTCAACTGCCGAAAGAATCATGAGAAGATGATAGCCGGCAATAGGTTTATTGGATTTTTGCATAATGTATTTTTATTTCTGATTTATTTTTAAATAGTCCTGGAGTGATTTTTTATCTTTAATAATTCCTTTTTCGAGCGTCAGCACAAACGGATTGCTTCGGGCAATAGTTTTGATGGCTGTTCCGTCCAGCATGGCATTGGGAACATTAGGGAAAGTATTCGGATGCGTCGAAATTCCATAAGAAAAAGGATGATGCTGAATAACCTGAACCGCCTGCGAAACTTCTTCTGGTGATAAGTTTTTAGGATGATAACTGAATACTAAAACAGCTTGTTCAGCTTTCAAAATAGTATCGGTAATATCATTTCCTTGCGGATCTTCAATCCTAAGTTTAGTGATTTCGGAGGCATAACCCTGATGGGTAATTTCCGAAGTGGTTTTGTCTTCCTGAATTTCCCAGGGTGTACCTTCTTCCCACAAGGTTTTGTCGATTACATAATCATCCTGATTTACTTTTTTCTCTTCTCCCGTTTTGGTGTTTTTCAGCACGTAAAATGTTTTATAAACTGAAGGGTTCTCAGCAATTTTTTGCTTTTCTGCATTCAGATTAGTTCCGATTTTATAAGCGCGGAAATCAATCAGCGGTTCGTGGCGGATGCCGCTGTAAATATAGAAAACGGTGATGGCAACAGCTATTCCGAAAATGATCAGCTTTAAATTAATTCTTTTCTCAGTTTCCGGGTGTTTTCTTGTTGCAAACCAAAGGATCAATAGGCCTACCAGAAGTACAATGTCTTTCCAGAAACTTTGCCATGGTGTCATTTTAAGGGCGTCTCCAAAGCATCCGCAGTCGGTCACCACGTTGAAATAAGCGGAATAAAAGGTTAGAAAGCCGAAGAAAACACATAGGGCAATCAGCAAGAGCAGCGTCAACCTGAGTTTGAATTTCAGCAAAAGCATCAGACCCAATACCACTTCTACAAAACAAACCAGAATGGCGAGAGGTAAAGCAAAGGATTCCAGAAACGGCAGATTGAACACGCCGGGCGAGAAATATTCCTCAAGTTTAAACGAGAAGCCTACCGGATCTACAGCTTTTACAAAACCGGAAGCGATAAAAATGAGGGCGATAAAATACCGCAGAAGTGTAACAATCATAATAAAAAATTAAGGTGAAACGGATTCTGAGAGGTTTTGGATTTCGGTTTCTTCAGAAAACTTGATGAGGCAGAAAACAGCATAGTTCAGCATATCAAAATAGTTGGCATCTATGCCTTCTGAAACCAAAGTAGAACCGGAATTGTCCTCAATCTGTTTGGTTCGCAGCACTTTCTGATAAATTAAATCGGTAATGGAAGATATCCGCATATCGCGCCATGCTTCGCCATAGTCATGGTTCTTTCTTTCCATAAGGTTTTTGGATTCCTGCGTATAACGATCATAAAGTTTCATGATTTCCTGTGGGTCTTCATTCAGCGATTCGGTTAATCCTTTTTCTAACTGAATCAAACCGATAATAGCGTAGTTTACAATGGCGACAAATTCGCTCTGTTCGCTTTCATCAACCATTTTTTTATCTGACATCTGAAGAGTACGGATGCGGTTCACTTTGATATAAAGCTGATCCGTAATGGAGCTGGGGCGTAAAACCCGCCATGCAGCACCATAATCCTGCATTTTCTTGCTGAAAAGATCCCGGCATTCTGCAATCACATTATCAAACTGTACAGAGGTTTTCGTCATAGATTTTCTTGATTTTCAAAGATAGCAAATTTGCCCGAAACCAATGCCGGATGTCTATTCCGATGATTGCTTTTTCTGTACATTTGTCTCATAATACACCGCATTTTTATGGAATACCGCAAGTCATTCACGCTGAACTGCAACGGCAGGCTTATCAGTCTCGACCGTCCGAAAATTATGGGAATTCTGAACCTTACTCCCGATTCTTTTTCAGACGGCGGAAAATATAATACCGAAAAAGCAGCTTTGTTACAGGCCGAAAAGATGCTGACAGAAGGGGCTGAAATCATCGATATCGGGCCCCAGTCCACAAGGCCAAATGCAGAGTTAATCAGCAGTGATGAAGAAATACGACGGTTAGGAAATGTTATTTCTTCCATTAAAAAAGAGTTTCCCGAAGCGTTAATTTCCGTGGATACTTTTTGGTCCGAAACGGTGCGTTTTGCGTATTATGAAGGAATGGATATTGTGAATGATATTTCAGCAGGACAGTTTGATGATAAGCTTTTTGAAACCGTCGCACATACTGGTCTTCCTTATATTCTGATGCACGTAAATCCCGTTTATGAGGAAATGCATGTGAAAAGAAATTACCATAATATAACGGTGGAAATCAATAAGTTTCTGTTGGAAAAAAGCCAACAACTGCTGGAAACAGGAGTGAAAGATATTATTCTGGATCCGGGTTTCGGATTCGGGAAATCGGTGGAAGACCAGCACAAAATGATTGACGAAACGGAATATATCGGACTCGGCAAATTTCCTGTACTTGTCGGGATCTCACGCAAATCTTTTATTTATAAACCATTGGGAAAATCACCGTTGGACATTTCAGAAGAAACGCAAAAGCTTCATTACAAGGTTCTGGAACAGGGAGCAAAGATACTGCGGGTGCACGATGTGAAAGCAGCCAAAGAAACAGTGGAGGCTTTCATGAAAGAGAAGGGCTGAGTTCTACTGTTGTTGCGCCAGTTTTCCGGCATATTCCTTCGCAAATTTTTTCTGGTCTTTTTCGAGTTCTTCCTGTGTAGCGGGCAACACATAGCTGAAAAGCACTTTGTTTTCATCATCTATAAAAATGATTTCTTTTTCTTCCCCGTCTATCATCTGGGAGAAAATTTCCCACATGGAAGTGTCTCGCATTTTCAGGAGATCAAAAAACTGGGAAGCGGTAATCTGGATATTTTTCATGAGTAAAAAGTAAACATCATTTTCTTTTTCCGAAATTAAACTGTAAAGGTAAAAATTTATTGTGGATCAATTTGAATTTGTTATTTTTACAATAGAACTAAGACACTATGAAAATATTTTTACTGAAGATTCTTTTGGTATACATTTCCTTTATTTCTATCCATAGTACTGCCCAGCAAAAGATAGTTTCGGGAAAAATCATTAATTCGGAAAATGGAGAAGCCTTGCCCTACGCTCAGATTTATATCGTGAATTCGGACGGCTCGCGAAGTATGGCATCTGCTGATTTTGACGGATTTTATTCCATTCCTTATGACACAGTTCCCGATTCGCTGGTGGTTTCCCGTGAAGGTTTTGAAAGAAAAAGTTTTTTTATCAGAGAGGATTTTCATGCCGAACATCATGTAAGTCTTCAAAGAAAGGCTGCGCAGAATAAAAACACCAAAAAAGCTGAAAGAGCCAGCGAAAGGAACATTGATGAAGTGGTGATCACCAAAAAGAAGAAAAAATATAAAAATCCCGCCTTCGAGATCATGGAGAAGGTAATTGAAAGAAAACCCAGGAACAATCCTGAAAAGTTTGATTCCTATTCGTATGAAAACTACAACCGAATGGAAATTTCGATCAGCAATTTCGGGAAAAAACTGGAAAAAAGGAAAGTTGTTCGCGACATCAAAGCCATCATGGAAACCGCCAAAGAAGTGGCCGGAGAGGACGGCAAACCTCTGTTGCCGGTGTTTATTTCAGAAAACCTTTCAGATTACTACTATCAGAAAAGTCCTCATCAGTCTACAGAAATCATTAAAAAAACTAGAATTGAAGGCATCGGGATTGAAGACGGCAGTATGTTTACCCAACTCACCAGTTCTACTTTTGTGAAATACAATTTCTACAACAACAACATCCGGATTCTGGGAAAAGATTTCGTCTCACCTATTAATGATACCTATAAACTGCTGTATGATTATGAGCTGGTCAGCAAAAACCACGAAATAGACGGAGAGCGGTATTATCTGCTGAATTTTAAACCCAAAAGAGAATCTGATCTCGCTTTTATGGGCAGCATGCTTATCAATCATGGCACGTATTCACTTTTCAGAATAGATGCGGAAATTATGCCTACAGCCAATATCAATTTTATTCATTCCCTGAAAATTCAGCAGGAAATGATGCGGCTTCCGGATGAGGACAACTGGCTTCCGGGAAAAACCAGAGTATTTCTGGAAACAGCCAGACCGGGAAAAGAAAGTGTTGCCGTTTTTCTGAAATATTATTCTTCTATTAAAGATCCGGTCATCAATCAGCCCATTAATAAGGAGGTTTTTGAGAAAGAAATAGTGGTCTTGGAAAATGCGACAACAGAGGATGAAGCCTATTGGGAACAGAACAGGCACAGCACGATGACCGCAGCTGAGAAAAAAATGTACGGCATGATCAAAGAAGTGAAAAACCTTCCGTCGCTGCGCACGTATTTGGATGTGATCGAAGTTTTGCTGAACGGATATTATAAAGTCGGGAACATCAGTATTGGTCCGTATCTGTACACTTTGGGTTATAATGATGTGGAAGGACTGCGGCTGAGGGCAGGATTTAAAACCAATCAGCATTTCAGTAAAAAATGGATTTTCGGAGGATATCTGAGTTATGGTTTTAAAGATGAAAAACTGAAATATGGCGTTCACGCAGATTATATTATTTCCCG
>JAEYOX010000076.1 GCA_023411265.1 Bacteroidota bacterium
AATTTTTAATTATGAAAAAGCTCGCATCAGCAGCAGCGATCGTTTTAGGGACTTTCGCATTCGCTCAAGCAGGAAGTGTTAACACTGTTGCTCAAACAGGAGACAATAACAGTGCCGATATTCTTCAAAAAACTGGAGTAGGCAACCATAGCAATCAGTCTACACAGGTAGGGGATCAAAACTCGGTGTTGGTAAGACAGAGTGCAGGTTTGAATAAAACCACAACTTATCAGGAAGGAGATTTTAATCAGGCAACATCGCTTCAGGGCCATACCACATGGGGAAGCAGCAACACAGTTATCCAAACTCAACTTGGTGATTGGAATAAAGCCACTGCAGAACAATACCAGAACTGGGATGAATATATTACTCAGGTGCAGGATGGCTCTGGTAACACAGCACATGCCTATCAGATATCAGGTGCAAGAATGTATGCAGATCAGATTCAAATTGGTGACAACAATACTGCTACATCGTCTCAGACTGCAGTTGGTCCATCTATACCAACCTGGGCTACTAATAATGATGTTGATCAGATCCAAATAGGAGATCATAATTCAGCAGCTGCAACTCAGTCCGGATGGGGTAATGATCTAGATCAAGTTCAGGTAGAAGATTACAACACGATGAGTGCTGCTCAGGATGGTATTCGAAATATGTCAGCACAGTATCAGGAAGGTGATTGGAATATTGCTGCAATAGCTCAATCCGGAGATGATAATGAAGGAGCACAGTCTCAGGTCGGTGATGGTAATTATGCATCGATGTCACAGGGAGGAGATGGTAACCAAGCTGTTCAGGCACAATCAGGAGACGGAAATACAGCATACGCAGTACAATCCGGTGATTTAAACATTATGTCAGGAGGTCAATATGGAGATTCTAACTGGGCGTCTGTTAGCCAAACAGGAACAATGCACAGTTCTCTTTATTCACAAACAGGTGATCACAATATTTTGACCAATACTCAAACAGGAAGCGGTCATTCTTCTGTCAGTATACAAGCTGGAGACTGGAATACCTCTACTGTTACTCAAAAGCAGACAGGACATACCCATACCGGTATACAGTCTGGCAATGGTAACAGTATCATAGCAGTACAAGGAAACTAATTTTAACCATAAACTTTATTTATTATGAAAAAATTCATCTCAGGCACGTGCGTTATACTTATGTCAGCCGCTGCCTACGCACAAACTGCCCCTTACGCCAATACAAATGCAGTGAGTCAATCCGGTGATAACAACACTGCAGACATCAGTCAGATCGCCGTTGGTAAACATGAGAATCAATCTACTCAGATTGGTAACAGCAACAGCGTCTTGGTAAGACAAACGTATTACTTTGGTCAAACCACTGCTTACCAGCAAGGAGATCATAACAGTGCCACGTCGATACAAGGCCCTACTTATGATAACCGAGTTTTTCAAACCCAGGTCGGAGACTGGAATTCAGCTCATGCTACCCAAAACAATGGTACTTACGATGTTCAGATTACCCAAACCCAGTTTGGCGACGGTAATCAAATGACTGCAAGCCAGTATGATGGAGCCAGAACCTGGATAGATCAAGTACAATCGGGGAATAATAACATTGCCTCTGCAGCGCAGGTAGAAGACAGAGTGTCTGATCCTTACTACCATAATGGAAATGATATAGACCAAGTTCAGCAGGGTGATTTCAATATGGCTACTGCCTCCCAAACAGGTTGGGGAAGTGATCTTGATCAAATCCAGCAAGGTAACTCAAATACTGTGTCAGGTGCTCAGTTAGGTGCTGAAAACACTTTGGCTCAATATCAACTTGCTGGTGACTGGAATGTTGCATCAGCTTCTCAAAGCGGGGACGAAAATGAAGCAGTTCAGTATCAGGAAGGTTCCGGTAACTACGTTTCCCTGAGCCAGACCGGAGATTTGAACTCTTCCGTTCAGAGTCAGGTTGGAAGCAGTAACGTCGCTTATGGTGTTCAGTCCGGTGATGAAATTGTTTTGATTGGAGCGCAATCAGGCGTAGGAAACTGGGCGTCAGTAGATCAGTCTGGTAGCAGCCATAGTTCAATTTATTCTCAAACTGGGGATCATAATATTTTAACCAATTTGCAATCAGGTAGCGGTCACAGCTCAGTAAGCGCACAGACTGGAAACTGGAACGTATCAACAGTTACTCAAAGTCAGACAGGACACTCTCATGTGGGAACCCAGACTGGTCATGGTAACTCCATATTAGTGAAACAGGGGAATTGATTTTCATCCTATGTGTTTTAGAAGGGAGAAGCCGTTATGGCTTCTCTTTTTTTTCTTCCGGTCTGTATTTTAGGAAGCGGATCATTTTCTTATCTAAATCGGCCCGATGGTATTTATTTTATAAACTAACCCCAGCATTTATTCAACTGTGAGCTGATTCTGGTTTTTGATTTTTGACGGTTTCTATAGCGTTGTTTTTGTTAAAAAGAAGATGCTTTACGAGATCACAAAACAACATTTAAGAAAATGACCTTGGAAACCCATTCCTGCATTAGCGTGATAGCGGTGCATGGTGACGTTCAATAACTGATTACAGTGACAATTAATTTATACCTGATTTTTGTGTTTCTCGGTGGGGATCAATCCAATACCTTTATAAAAAAAATGATGATCATGAAAAAGTTCCTTTTAATTCTCCCCATGCTGTGTGCATTTATGTTATGCAAGAGCCAGCAGATTGCGTGGCCTCAGATCAACAGCACTGTGGCTATCGACATGTTTCACCTTCAGCAGATGAGTCTGGATTCTTTCGGTTCTGTAGTTGTACAGCAGGGTGATAAAAATAATGCCACTATTCTGATGTCTTCCCAGAGTGAAGTAAGCGTTCGCCAGGATGGCCGGCAAAACAATGTGTATTTTAACAATACCCATTCAGTTGGTACATCTACTACGGCCATTGCTACCATGGGTTACAATAATACTGTGGATTTTACCGGCACCAACAGTATATCAGATGGTATCAAAATGAATGTAAAAGGTGAAAATATTACAGTGTTTGTCAGAAATTATTAATCATGCTCAATCGTTTTTCCATCCTTATCTTTTTTGTCCTGTGTTTTCAAGTGCGGGCTCAGTCGTGGGACGGCATTCAGGCCAGGATTGAACATACCATACAGGAAAATCAGATTCAGATTAATGGAATAGCAGTTAATCAGTCATCTACTCACCATGAACTTACTTATTTACTTATTGTAATTAAAAAAGGCGGTGTCAACAATAATCTATCCAATAATAAACAAGGAGGACGATTTGCAGTTGGTCCAAGTGAAACCAAGGGTCTTTCGCAGATGAATGTTAATCTGGAGCCGGGAGACGCTTTGAAAGCCTATCTCTACATCAGAGATGAACAAGACCAAAATCTGGTGAGTAAGGACAGTCTGGAAATCAATCACTCTCAGTTGAGCCCTGTCCAACAGGAAACGCGCATCCGACGTACTTCTGAGCTTTCCGGCCTCGCCATCGATGAAACGAAGAGCAAAGTAGGAAAAGACTTTTATGATATATTCTACATGCAGTTTAACCGACTGCCAGATAATGATACTGCGGTGACTATAGAAGAACAGCCTGCGAGAGGAAGCAGCGGGCAAATTAACATTAAGATAGATGACAGAATAATCTATGGATTTATGACCAACCCCAGCGATGAATTTTTAAGAGAACAGGCTGAGATTGCTCTTAAATATATTACCGACTACAATACCAAAAAAAAACTAATTAGAAATGAATTTCAATACTAGACTTAAAATAGGGGCAGCCATGATGGTTTTAGTCCTGTGTGGAACTGTAGGATTCAGTGCCCAGCAGTTTGTGTACAAACCTATAAATCCAGCCTTCGGAGGAGATACTTTTAATTATCAGTGGCTTCTCAGTTCAGCCAGCGCTCAAAATCAATTTGATAACGCTGATAGCAAAACTCAAGGAGCCGGTCTCAACTCTTTAGACAGCTTTGCGCAGAGTCTTAACCGTCAGGTGCTGAGTGAACTTTCCAGAAAACTATTTCAGGAACAGTTTGGAAGTGGCAGTGTAGAAGCCGGAAACTATCTATTCGGTTCTATTTATCTGCAGGTTACCGAAACCGCTCAGGGCATGATGATCAGCATCCTTGATACTTCTACCGGTGATCAATCCGAAATCGTTATTCCTAAATAAAACTAAAACACAATGAAAATCAATACTAACCTGCGGCTCGCTTTTTGTGCCGTCGCCCTGCTGACTCTGCAAGCCTGCGGACCGGTATTCGGGCTCCCGGGCAACCCCGAGAAATCGATTATAGGAGAGTCTACACCTTATACATCAGATCTTAAGAACATGCCACCTCCTAAAGAGAAAATAGTGGTAGGTGTCTATCGTTTTCGCGATCAGACTGGTCAATATAAGCCGTCTGAACATGGAAATAACTGGAGTACTGCAGTACCTCAGGGAACCACTACCATATTAATAAAAGCATTAGAAGACAGCAGATGGTTTACGCCTATTGAACGGGAAAATATCTCCAATCTTCTCAACGAAAGACAAATAATCCGCTCAACGAAACAGGAGTACCTGAAAGATAACGATGCCAATACCCCTGCATTACCGCCTCTACTTTTTGCAGGTATTTTGCTGGAAGGCGGTGTTATCTCGTACGACAGTAATATAATGACCGGCGGAGTAGGAGCCAGATATTTCGGTATCGGAGCCTCATCCCAATACAGACAGGACAGAATTACTATTTATCTGAGAGCGGTATCCACCCTTAACGGCGAGATTCTCAAAACCGTATACGTTTCCAAGACAATCTTATCCACCAGTGTGAACGGCAGTTTCTTTCGGTATGTTGATACGGAAAAACTCTTGGAGGCTGAAGCCGGAATAACTCAAAATGAACCTGTTCAGCTCGCGGTAACAGATGCAATCGAAAAAGCAGTGAAATCTCTTATCATTGAAGGGATAAAAAGTAAGATATGGGGTAAAGCACTGGATCAGCCCGAAAAGTATGAATCGCTGATAGCTTCGTATAATGCAGAGGAGAAACACAGCGCCCAGCGTCTGATAGGTAATGCTAATCCTGTGACAAGGCGGACTTTCTCTGTATTTGGACAGGCGGAGGCTCAACAGGGGCGAGGAGACTATGTGAATCCCACCACAACATTTGGAGGTAAACTGGGGGCGAAATATTTTCTGAATTCGAGTTTCAATTTAGAAGGCAACCTCAGTTTCTTCCAGATGCAAAACAGCAATTTGCTGAAACATAGGTATCTCGTTGGAGAGGTTAATCTGGAATATTTTATGCTTCCGCAAAGACGCCTCTCTCCCTATATGTATGCCGGGTTAGGTGCCCTTTTTTCTAAACAGAAAGTAAAATATAAGAGCCAGTTTGGAGGCGGTTTGGAATATCTCATTTCTGATAATTTCGGAGTGAGGGCGTCTGCTCAGTACGATCTTGGATTTTCAGATGACTGGGATCGTTTGGTGCAGGGTAAACTCAATGATCACGCACTGCGGTTTGGCCTTGGTGTAAACTATTATTTCGGAAAAATTAAAAACTAATACAATGAAAAATATTATTTGCATACTTTCTCTTCTTTTACTCTTTTTTACAGTATCCTCCTGTACAGAAGATCTTGTGGAACATACCGAGCAGGGGGTATTGAAAGGAAAAGTTGTTAAAAAGGGAAGCAATGAGCCCATTGCCAATGTTAAGGTATCTACTGCGCCCAGCACCGAGACCTTATTTACCGATAAAGACGGGATGTTTGTCATCAATGATATTCCTACAGGGAATTATTCTGTAAAGGCTGAACTTAATGGATTTCTTACCAGTTATGAGGCAGTTACGATTCAGGTCGGTCAGGAAGTAAGCGTTATTATTGAGCTCAGTGATGATCAGTCTCTTAACACTCCACCCTCAGCTCCTGAATTACTGAGCCCGGTAGATAATGCTGTAAATCAGCCGCTCAGTGTACAGCTAAGCTGGAATTCTACAGATCCTGATAAAAGTGACAGTCTTACCTACAAGCTAATCGTGAAAAATAATGTCAACACCGATATCATCACCATCAATGATATTTCGGAGAAATTTTACACTCTGGATAATCTAAATTATGGTACAAGTTATTTCTGGCAGGTTTCTGTATCCGATGGAATTCATCCTGAAGTTTACAGTGCAGTTTATAAGTTCACGACCACGGCCACCCCTTCTCACCGGTATCATTATGTCAGAAAACAGAACGGAAATTTTTATATAGTTTCTTCCGATCTTCAGGGCAACAGTTTTAACCTTACCAATCCTTCGCATAACAGCTGGCGTCCGCGGAAAAATAACAATGCCAACCGCATCGCTTTTCTGAGAACTGAGGGTTCGGGAAGCCACATTTTCACTGTGAAGCCTGACGGATCTGATCTTTTTAAAGTAACGACCACGCCTGCAGCGGGGTTTAATAATAGTGAATTGGATTTCTCATGGAATACCGACGGCAGCAGTTTGATTTATACTCATTTTGATAAACTCTACCGGATTAATAAAGATGGAACCGGACTGCACCTTTTGTATACGACTCCTGACGGAAGTTTTATTTCAGAATGTGACTGGAGTTATAACGGCACTCATATTGCGCTGAAAACCAACAATGTAAATGGGTATAACATTAAAATATTTGTTATTGATTTACTTGGAAATGTTGTGGAAGATGTCTTTTCAGCTGCTACAGGGGCAGCGGGAGGCCTCAACTTTTCCATCGACGGACAGAAGCTGCTGTATACTTACGATGTTTCAGGGCATGTAGATGGTACTTATCGCCAGTTGGACACTCGGGTGTTTCTGTATAATCTTCAAAATAACTCTACTTTGGATATTTCTGTGGAAAGTTCTAAGCCTCAAGGAACTAATGACCTTGATCCTCGTTTTTCTCCTGATAATTCACAGATTATTTTGATGAATACTTCAAATGATAATATTTCTCCTCGAAATATTGTGCTTATTAACTTTAACAGTTCGGGTACCAACTTTCTTCGCGTGCCTGCCTTCACTAACGGAGAGATGCCCGATTTCGAATAGAATTAAAATAACCATGTAAAAGATCCATGCAGTTTTACTGTGTGGGTTTTTTTATTAACGAAGTAACCGGTTCGGATAAACTGTAATCAACGTACAAAAAAAGTCCGTCGTAATGCAACGACGGACTTTCATTTTTTTCCAATGAATAACTACGTTAATTGTTCAAAAATCTTGTTTTCCATAGCATATTTTACAACTCCAACAGTATTTTTAACGTTCAGTTTCATCAGAATTCTCTTACGGTGCGTTTCTACCGTGTTTACACTGATGAAGAGTTTGTCGGCAATATCTTTGCTGCTTAGTCCATCGCATACCAACTTCAGTACTTCCATTTCCCGTTTGGTGATGGGTTCCTTGTTACAACGGGTGTACTTCTTGTTGTCATTACTAAGGAAATTAACCATTTGTTCTTTGGCATATTCACAGATGTAGACATTGCCCTGGTGTAAGGTTTTCACACACTTCAGAAATTCTTCATAGCTGCTGTCCTGATCCAAGTAACTTCGAATTCCTTTTGTAAAAAGTTTCCGTATGACGTGAACTTCATAATTTTGACCTACAATAATAATTTTAATCGTTGAGTCAATTTTTAAAATTAAATCAATGACATCGTAGATTTCAGTACGTGATAGAAAACCGCTTCCGATCATAAGGAAATTGGGAGGGTTTTGTTTTAAATCATCAATCAGGGAATCGGTAGAAGTAATGATGTTTACAGTTTTGAACAAGTCTGTCTGTAGGAAGAGTGTCGACATCGTTTCCGCATACAGGGAGGACGTCTCAATAATGGTTAATGAGTTTTTTTTCATGTGTTGTGTTTTGGTAAAGATATGAAAATCTGATGGTTCCTCAAAAATAAATTGAATGCGTTGCATATCAATCGGGTGTTTTCGCAGATGCGCTAAAATGGAGGATTTGGCAAGTATTTTTATGAAAACGGGAGTCTTGGGAGAATAAAATAGGCAAGCCATACCGAAAATATTCCCTGAAAAAAGCGTGTCACCGAAAAGTTTCGGCGATGCTATGGTATTAAAGTTTGGCAGATTGATATACGTGTGTGTCAAGAAAATGAAATGCGAATACGATCTCAATTATCATTATAATCCAGAACTCGCTGTACCTCGTCTTCATCAAGATTGTAATATTTGGCTACATCCCGTACGGTAATATGCCGGTGTTTTTCTTTTCCGGTTTCTTTTCTTATATCGGCCAGTATCCGGGAAGCCTGTCGCCTGCTCTTGCCCGCCAGCAGCATAATATCGGCTGCTTTTACAATTTTTCTCATTTTGTATCATTTGGTAATACAAATTTCCTGAATGACTTGGAGATTTCATATAACGAAAATGTCCTCTTTTGAGGACATTAAGGAATTTTTTACAGGAAAAAAAAAGACTTTTTTCAAGTGGTATTATGTGGTGAAAGCATCTGACTTGTCGCCGGTAAAAATGTAAAGACCAATGTTTCGTTTCTGTATTGCCTTTCATTCATATACATCATTTACTCCTTATGTACCCTTTATCTACTCTTTATGTACTCCTTTGGTTCTACTCTGATATCCAAACAAAATCTATTGACTAGTGCAATCTATGCAGCTGTACATTACTATTAAATCTGCCCAGGAAAGCGGAAGAGAATGTACCACACTGCTTAGCAGGGAGGTGTTATTCCCATGGCAGTGCATGCCAAATTAAAGCGGCTTTTTCTGGAAGAAATTTCCAGCTTATCTAATGTTTTAAACTGATTCCATGTTGGGGTGTGACACTCTTCCCAATCGTTGTACCACTCCCTGAAGGTACACATTTTACTGACGATCCATTTGGCATCGGCCAATTTTCTGTAGAGGTAGGCCACATCTCTTTCAGAGGTGCAAAAATGATTGTGAATATGATTAAAATGACTGAAATGTTCCAGTGAACTGAATACCCAGGCAGGGTATGCGGGTTTCTGAGTTTCCGGTTTTTCGGATGATACCGAAGCCTCCGGACGTGTGATTTCTTCCTGCTCTGGATTTTCCAGCCGCAGAATATTTTTGCTTTTTATTGTTTCCAATATTTCTCCAGCCTGTATTTTCATGGATGAAAGTAACTGTAAGACTCCCGTGAGATAAGGTTTCAGGTGTGATTCAATTTCCAAGGAATTGTAATGTGCTTCAAACGCACGAATCATTTTATTCAGAAATTCCACCGCTTTTTCATGCGCACCTGGATTCATTACGGAGAGGAAGTGCAGGCCTGCAAAGTGCTTCCATCTTTGCTCTTTTAGAATTTTTGCGATTATTTTTTT
>JAEYOX010000085.1 GCA_023411265.1 Bacteroidota bacterium
TGCTGTGTCCTACAAGAGAACTTTGTTTGCAGATTACCAAAGACATTAAAAATTACTCGAAATACCTTCCTAACATCAAAACCACTGCGGTTTATGGTGGAAGCAGCATTATGGATCAAATCCGTTCGCTGCGCGAGAAACCGCAGATTATTGTGGGAACTCCGGGACGGGTGATTGACCTGATCAACAGAAAAGCTCTCGATTTTTCTGAAATTCACTGGCTCGTATTGGATGAGGCAGATGAAATGCTTTCCATGGGTTTCAAAGACGATCTGGAAACCATCATGAGCGAAACGCCGGAAACGAAACAGACTTTTTTATTCTCGGCAACGATGAACAAAGAAGTGGAAAGAATTTCTAAAAATTATCTTACCAAACCGCACAGAATTTCTGTAGGTTCCATTAATGAAGTAAAGAAAAACATCTCCCACGAATTCTATGTGGTGGGATACCGCCAGAAAAAAGAAGCACTGAAACGCCTGATTGATGCCAACCCGAATCAATATTCCATTATTTTCTGCAGAACCAGAATGGAAACGCAGGAAATCGCAGACTTTTTGATGCAGAACGGTTATGCAGCGGATGCCCTTCACGGAGATTTATCGCAGGCGCAACGGGATACCGTAATGAAGAAATTCAGATTGAAAAATATTGATATTCTCGTGGCTACTGATGTGGCTGCAAGAGGTCTTGATGTGAATTCCCTCACCCATGTAATCCATTATTCCTTGCCTGATGATCCGGAGGTTTTCGTTCACAGAAGCGGAAGAACAGGAAGAGCCGGAAAAGACGGTATTTCTATGTCACTCATCAAACCGGAGGAAACCCGCAAACTGAAACAGATAAAATCAGTTACCAAAATTGATATTGTAGAAAAGCAGGTTCCTACTGGTGACGACATCATAAAAGCTCAAGTAGAGGGGGTTTTCGAAAGACTGTTTACCGTACATGAAGAATTTTTCACTTTTGACGATTCTTTGATTCCTGATTTATCAGAATTCTCAAAAGAAGAACTTGTTCACAAGCTTTTGCAGCTTCAGCTCAGAGATCTTTCTTTGTTCTACAAAGACAAAAAAGATCTAAGAAGCGAAAAAATGTCTGATGACCGCGATATGCCGTCAAGCCGAAGAGACAGGAGACGTGATGACCGAGACGGCAGAGAGGGAAGACGCAGTGACCGGGACGGTGGTAGAGGCAGAGACAGAGAGCGCGGTGGAAAACCAAAACGCAGAAACGAAAATATGACCCGTTTTTTCTTCAATCTGGGAAAAAAAGACAATCTGAAAAAACTGGATATGCTGGATATCATCAACACAGCAACCAAAAAATCCAAGAAACGTCCGGATGTTGGCGATATAGAAATTCTGGAGAAATTTTCATTCTTTGAAGTTGACAAAGAATTCAAAAATGATATATTGAAGAATTTGCCTTCCATGAAATTCAAAGGAAAAGAAATGAGAGCCGAAGTGGCTAACTAATAGACAAGCCGGGATTCATCCCGGTTTTTTTATGGGCTGCCCCAATGTTAATAAAAATTAATATTAATATTATCATTTACTTTTCATTTATGCGGATATTTGCACTCTTAAAAATTTAAATCTTTTTACTATGGGAGTAGGTAATCTCTTCAAGGCGTTTCAGCCCAAAGACAAGGTATTCTTCGTGTTATTCGAAAAAGTGGCAGACACTCTTGTGGAAATGTCAAAAGAATTCCATGATGGAATGTTAGAGTTTGATCTGAATGACGATACGCTTTTGAAAAGAATGAGCGATTATGAACATCAGATGGACGATTTTACCCATGAGATCTACATTCAGCTGGGAGAAAACTTCATCACGCCTTTCGATAGAGAAGATATCAATACGCTGGCCAGTGGACTGGATGATATTGCTGATTACATGTATGCATCCGCAAAATATATTTACCTATACAAAACCCCGCCAACAAAGGAATTTTCTGAATTTTCACTCCTTATCTATAAATGCTGCGTTGAAATACAGAATGCCTTGAAGAACCTGAAAGGTTTTCACAATCCGGCGGAAGTGAAAGAATCCTGCATTAAAATTAATTCCTACGAAAATATAGCAGATGACGTACTGAGCCAAGGTTTGGTAAAGCTTTTCGAAAGCAATGATCCGATTAATATCATTAAGGTGAAAGATGTTTTGGAATATCTTGAAGTGGTAACGGATAAGGCTGAAGATGTTGCTAATACGATCGACAGTATTATTATAAAGTACTCATAATTTTAATATATTTCCGAATGGAATTTCCCATATTACTTATCATTATTATTGCGCTTGCATTAATATTCGATTTCATTAACGGCTTTCATGATGCGGCCAATTCTATTGCTACCATAGTTTCTACTAAAGTTCTTACCCCTTTTCAGGCGGTATTGTGGGCAGCACTTTGGAATTTTGCAGCATTCTTTGTTGCCATGTATATTATCGGCGAATTTAAAATCGGTAATACTATCGCCAAAACCGTCAACGAAGATTTTATCAATCTTGAAGTAATTTTCGGCGGTCTTATTGCAGCTATTTTCTGGAACTTGCTTACATGGTGGTTCGGTATTCCGTCCTCTTCCTCGCATACACTTATCGGTGGTTTCTTAGGTGCGGCTTTGATGCATGCACTTGTAATGGATTATAATGCTGTCTCGGCAGCAAATCCCGGATTTACAACATTGGAAACCTTCAAACATGCCTTACAACAGCTCTTTACACAAAGTGTAGTGAGGTACGACAAGGTGCTTCCTATCTTTTTATTTATATTTTTAGCACCTTTGGTAGGGATGCTTGTTTCGGTCATCATCACTCTTATTATTGTTAATATTTCTAAGAATACCAATCCGCATAAAGCAGACAAGCAGTTTAAAGGCTGGCAATTGGTTTCTTCTGCACTTTTTAGTCTCGGACACGGCTTGAATGATGCCCAGAAAGTAATGGGAATCATAGGAGCAGCAGTTATTTATTACCACGTAACCATGATTGGAGGCAATGATCCTTATGCAATGATGCCTTCCGCAGACCGTTTTGCGTTTTTTACAACAGACTACATGTGGGTTCCGTTTGTATCCTTTCTCTTTATCGCCATGGGAACCATGAGCGGAGGCTGGAAAATCGTGAAAACAATGGGAACAAAAATTACAAAAGTAACGCCATTGGAAGGAGTAAGCGCCGAATCTGCTGGTGCCATTACTCTGTTCCTTACAGATCACTTAGGAATTCCGGTTTCTACGACGCACACCATCACCGGTTCTATTATCGGGGTAGGACTTACCAAAAGAGTTTCCGCAGTACGCTGGGGAATTACGGTAAGTTTACTTTGGGCGTGGATTCTTACTATTCCTGTAAGTGCATTTATTGCAGGGATTACCTATCTGTTAATTACACTGTTTACGTAGGAAAACATCTATTGAACACACTTAAACCGGAGCTGCAAACTCCGGTTTTTTCTTTTAAATTATTATTATTTATATTTGAAGAAATTAGATCGAATGAAAAACAAGAGTTTTAAATGGATGCTGGTGATATTATTATATATCATCACTTCTCTTATTTTCTTTCTTGTTTATCAGGCAGAAGATACGAGGAACGGGATAGAAGAACCGCTTTCCACCAGCATTCCCAAAGCTCTGGCTTTTGGTTTATGTGTTTTTGGCTACGATCTCTATTTGATTTTGAAAAAGTTATTGGTTCCGAAAAAAAAGGAATCAAATGTAATTCAATAAAAAGCAGTCTGTATCAGGTTGCTTTTTTCGTTCTATACGACGGATTTGTTTTTATACCCAATTCCAAAACCGTATTTTTGTAGGAAACAAAACAGATATGGAATTTTTACAGCAATATCAGGAGATCGTAGAGCAAGGTATAGAAAAATATATGTTCAAAGACAAGCCCAAAGAGCTGTATGAACCGATGAATTATATTATCAATCACCGTGGAAAAAGATTGCGCCCTATTATGGTACTCATGGCTTGTCATCTTTTCGGTGGCGATATCAGAAAAGCTTTGAAACCTTCTTTGGCTATCGAGTATTTCCACAATTTCACCCTCATTCATGACGATATTATGGATGAAGCACCACTTCGGAGAAATGTTCCAACCATACACACCGTGTACGGACTGAACACCGGGATTCTTTCCGGAGACGGACTTCTTCTGAAAGCATATAAGTTTTTTGAAGATCTGGAACCGCAGCTATACAAAGCCTGTGTCCGCGTTTTTACACATACCGGTTTGCTTCTGTGCGAAGGTCAGCAGTATGATATTAATTTTGAAACTCAGGATAATGTGACTTTCGAGGAATATATCCGAATGATTACCTACAAAACCGGAGTCCTGAGTGCTTCTTCCTTCGAAATAGGTGCACTCATTGCAGGTGCACCGTTCCCTGATGCAAAAAATATTTTCAATTTTGGGAAACATATCGGTATTGCTTTTCAGATTATGGATGATTATCTGGACGTTTTCGGTGATCAGAAAAGCTTCGGAAAGCAGCATGCCGGCGATATTGTCGAAAATAAAAAAACCGTCTTATATCTTCTGGCACGTGAGCACGCCACCGAGGAAGAAAGAAAAGAACTGGACTTCTGGTATTCTAAAAAAACAGATAATATTGATAAAGTGTATGGTGTCGAAAAGATCTTCCGCAGAACAAAAGTGGATGAAAAGACCCTGCGCCTCGTGGAAAAACATAATGAAATTGCCCACGACTATCTTCTGAAAATTGATATAGCAGAAGAAAAGAAAAAGCCTTTTATTGAATTGGCTAATTATCTGTTACGCAGAGATTCTTAATATCCACCTTTCTACCATTTTATATGAAATTCAGAACGGAAGTTCACCTGAACGAATCTTCAGTTAAAATTAACATCACTGACAGAATCTTTTCCATCGGTTCGTGTTTTTCCACAGAAATGTTCCATTTGCTGAATCGTGCGCAGCTGCAGACGCTTAATAATCCTTATGGAACTATTTTCAATCCGTACAGTGTCAATACTGCGCTACGCCGTATTCACAGCAGCAGTTTTTATACTGAAGACGATCTTATTGCCTATCAGAATCAGTTTATTTCACTTGATCATCATTCCGGTTTCAATTCAGAATATGTCCATAAAACACTGGAAAACATTAATTCAAATATTGAAAAAGCCAACCGCTTTTTACAGTCGGCCAACTGGGTTATCATCACTTATGGAAGTTCTTTTATTTATGAATTTCTGCCCAAAAATAAGCTTGTAGCCAATTGCCATAAAATTCCGTCAAAGTATTTTTCCAAAAGGTTGCTTACTCCCGGTGAAATTAGAAATTCTGTTCGTGAAACAATTTCCTTTATTAAAGACATTTGTCCGGAAGGAGTACAGTTGCTTTTTACTGTTTCGCCTGTTCGCCATACGAAAGACGGAATGACAGAAAATCAAAGAAGCAAATCGCTGTTAATCGCTAATCTTCATGAAGTTCTCGAAGAAACTGACAGGTGTACCTATCTTCCTGTTTATGAAATCATGATGGACGACCTTCGGGATTACCGGTTTTATAAAGAAGATATGATTCATCCCACCCAACAGGCGGTGAATTATATTTTCGAAAAATTCGGAAATGCTTATTTTTCTGATGAAACCATTGACTTTATTGAGGAAAACTTTAAAATAATGAAAGCTCTGGAACACAAAACTTCAGATGAACAAAGTTCAGCTTATAAGGAGTTTCGTGAAAACCTTAAAGGAAGAATCGCATTGCAGCAAACGAAAGTGAGACACAACATTTTTACCCAGCTTTGAGTTTATTATGATCGATACCCATACCCATTTATACTCAGATCAATTTGATGAAGACCGGAATGAAATGATACAACGTGCAATAGATAAAAGCGTTGATAAGTTTTTTCTGCCGGCCATCGATTCTTCTACCCATAAAAAAATGTTGAATCTGGAAGCGGAATATCCCCAACAGATTTTCTCAATGATGGGATTGCATCCTTGTTCAGTAAATTCTGAAACATGGGAAAATGAACTGAAAATTGTTGAAAATTATCTCAATTTGAGAGCGTTTTGCGCGGTAGGTGAAATCGGGATCGACTTGTATTGGGATCAATCTACATTAGAAATCCAAATCCGGGCTTTTGAACAACAAATTGATTGGGCTATCCAGATGGATTTGCCGATTGTCATTCATACCCGTGAAAGTTTTGATGAGGTTTTTGCAGTATTGGAACGTAAAAAAAATCCAAAACTTAGGGGAATTTTCCATTGTTTCTCAGGAAATCGGGAGCAGGCTGACCGGGCTATCAGCTTAGGATTTTTGTTGGGAATCGGAGGTGTAGTAACTTTTAAAAACGGGAAAATAGACCAGTTTCTACATGAAATTCCTTTGGAAAATATCGTTCTGGAAACAGATTCGCCTTATCTGGCTCCGGTGCCTTTTCGGGGGAAAAGAAATGAAAGTGCCTATCTGGAACTGGTGGCAGGGAAACTCGTTACGATTTACGGAAAATCTTTCTCTGAAATTGACAGAATTACCACGGAAAATGCGCTGAAGGTTTTTCAGATCGCGACCAATCTGTAAAAAATGAATCATCGGATTAAAAATTTTCTAAAGCAAAAGCTGGATTACAAATATTTTAAACTCATAAAATATTATTATTTGCTGCTTCGCTCGTTACCTTATGGAAGCAATCTGAATAAACTTGCCGAAATCTATCAATGCGACAAGTGGGGAGCACATTTTTACACCTCACATTATCAGGCTTATTTTCGCAAACTGAAATACAAAAAAATAAAACTTCTCGAAATAGGAGTTGGGGGTTATCATCATCCGCATATCGGAGGAAGTTCGTTACGGATGTGGAAAAGGTATTTTCCGTTCGGAAAAATTTATGCTTTGGATATTTACGACAAATCTTTTGTACAGGAAAACCGGATCAGGATTTTTCAGGGAAGCCAGGTAGACGAGGAAGTTCTAGAAAACATGATGGCTGAAATCGGGGAGCCGGATATTATTATTGACGACGGGAGTCATATCAATGAACATGTGATTCAGACCTTTCAGCTTCTTTTTCCAAAACTGAAAGACGGCGGAATTTATGTGATAGAAGATACGCAAACTTCTTATTGGCCGGGATATGGCGGCAGTAGCGAAGATCTCCGGCATCCGGGAACGATGATGAATTTTTTTAAAAATCTGACGGACGGGCTTAATCATCAGGAATTTATTTTGCCGCATTATACTCCTTCGTATTTCGATAAAAACATTCGCTCTATTCAGTTTTACCATAATCTTATCTTCGTTTTCAAAGGAGCGAATGATGAGCCTTCCAATGTGGATGTTATGAATCCTGATAACGTGGAGGCGGAGAAGATCCAGGTGGTTTAAAAAAACCTGCCAACATTTCGCTGACAGGTTTTCGGTTATTTTTTTCTGAAAAAGTTTTTATTTTTCACTTTCTTGAAATTAATGCTTTCTTTCGCCTGCGGAGTAGGTTTTGGAGTGAAACTCCGGTTGTTGGAATCCCTTTTCTGCACTACCAAATCATCGGTATGGAAAGGATGGTCTCGTTCAACAGGAATTTTTTTCCCGATAAGTTTTTCGGTATTTTTCAGATTAATCAAATCCAAACCGTCTACGAAAGAAATAGATTTTCCTTCTGCGCCGGCTCTTCCTGTTCTTCCGATGCGGTGAACATACGTTTCTGAAACATCTGAAAGTTCAAAATTAACCACGTATTTCAATTCATCAATATCAATTCCTCTCGCTGCAATATCGGTGGCCACAAGAATTCTTGTTTTCCCCGATTTGAAATTATTCAGAGCATTTTGTCTTTGGTTTTGAGATTTATTTCCATGAATGGCTTCCGCAGAAATCTTACTTTTCTGGAGTTTTCTTGCAATTTTATCAGCACCATGTTTGGTTCGGGCAAATACCAGTACAGAATCTGAAATGTCATTTTGGAGAATGTGGGTCAGCAAATCCAGCTTGTTGTCTTTTTCAACAAAATACACTTTTTGCTGAATGGTGTCCGCCGTTGCAGAAACCGGAGCTACGGCCACTTTTACCGGTTGGTTCAGGATGGAATCAGCAAGACTTCTGATTTCATCCGGAAAAGTGGCGGAGAAAAATAATGTCTGCCTTTTTTGTGGCAGCAGTTTTACAATGCGTTTCACATCATGAACAAAACCCATGTCCAGCATTCTGTCGGCTTCATCCAGAACGAAAATTTCAAGATTTTTAAGAGAAATAATTCCTTGCGAAATAAAATCGAGCAACCTTCCCGGCGTCGCTACCAGAATATCGACCCCTTTCTTTAAAGCAGCTTCCTGAGCGCCCTGCTTTACGCCTCCGAAAACCACCAGATTTCTCAGGTTCAAGTGTCGGCCGTACGCATTGAAACTTTCTTCAATTTGAATCGCCAATTCCCTGGTTGGAGTGAGGATGAGTGCTTTTATTTGATTATTGCGAATGTTTTTTTCTGTCAGATTCTGGAGAATCGGAATGGCAAATGCTGCAGTTTTTCCGGTTCCGGTTTGGGCGGTTCCCAAAAGGTCTTTTCCTTGTAGAATGGCAGGAATAGATTTTTCCTGAATAGGCGTAGGTTTTTCGTAACCTTCTTCCTGAAGCGCATCAGAAATGGGCTTAATTAAATTTAAGTCGTTGAATGTCAAATTAGTAAATGTTAAAATAATAAGTGCGGGCGAAGTGTTTTACTTCTACATTTTTGGAGCGGTTTCCGATGAAGATTCAGCAGAAACGGGAGTAAGAAAATTACCCATGGCTTTTGGAATGCCGCGAAACAGCTGCAAAGATACGTTTTTCCAGTGGAAAATTAAGATGTTAATTTTTAATCGCATGCAGCTGCAACTTTTCGTGTTTTTTGCATCTTATAGTTAACGTTTATATTTTATCAGAATATTGATTTGACAATTTCAATTTCTTTTACTGAATAAGGTCATAAGCTTTCAGAGATTATTTAACAAAAATTTTAATATGAAAAAAAGTCTATTTCTTCCATTTCTTAATCGTGATTTTCTGGGGTAATGCACAAGCTGTGAAGGTTGGGCCTGGATGACACCGGGATTACTTCGGTTAATCTACAGAGCAATCTCTTCATTAATTATTTAAATTTAGGACACAATAATTTGTCAGCATTTTTTTATGAATTTTTTAATTTAAACAAGTTCAATATATATATATTTATCAGACCAAAAAATGGCTAATCTTCATGTTATTGAAAGAATAACCTATTAAAACATTTAATATGAATACAAAAATCTACTCAATTTTCTTTCTACTATTTTTTTCATTTGTTTTTTCTCAAAATGTGGTCTTTAATGATCCAAATTTTAAACAACTTTTTCTAAATCCGTACAACGATCTCAACGGTGATGGAGAAATATCTTACAGTGAAGCATTGACAATTACCAGCATCTATAAACCGGCGAACAGCAATATAAGTGACCTTACTGGTATTGAGAAAATGACCAATTTGACGAATTTATTCATTAAAAACAATCCGCTATCACAACCGATTGATTTGTCGTTAAATGTAAATTTGAAATCTTTAAATATACAAGCAACCACAAATGTTTTAAATGTTACTGGGACTAATAGTTTAGAGCAAGTCGTACTACATGGCCCCTTTTCTGTACTGGATTTTAGCAACAAACCAGCGTTAACTAATTTATCCATTCAGGGCATTGCGCCGCAGACATTACAATCATTGAATGTCACGGGATCACCAGCTTGCTTAAACTCTGGTGCACACATACTGGTTTATCTTCTATAGATGTAACTCAAAATCCTGTCTTAGAAGAACTGGTATTAGGTGTTAATAATAGTTTCACTACTTTAAATGTTACTCAGAACCCATTATTAAAGATGTTGAGTGTAGGTGAAACACCATTAGGCACTATAGATGTTACTCAGAATCCAATTTTAGAATCCCTGATGGTGGAAGAAACAGGCATAACAAGTATAAATCTGCAAAATAATCCACTTCTAAAATTACTTGCCGTTGGGAAAAATGATTTGTCTAATGGTATCTCTCTTTCCAATCTTACTGTTTTAGAATCATTGTACGCCGATATGAGTCAATTGACCTCTCTGGATCTTTCCAACAATGTACTTTTGCAATACCTTTCTATTGGCATTATTTCCTTACCCATATCGATGTCACACAACTTTCTCAGTTAAAGTGGTTTACTGCCCATAACAATCTTTTTACTTCAGTAGATTTAAGTCAAAATTCTAATTTAACAAATGTTTCGTTTACTTCAAACAGCATCTTAAAGTATATTAATGTAAAAAATGGAAATAATGTGAATATGAACCATCATAATATTCAGTATGCCTTTCTACCTCAACTTTTAGGAGTCTGCGTAGATGATCCAATGTCGATGTATGGTCTAAAAGTTAAAGGCTCCCTTCCTTCATCCGTTTTAGTCACATCTAATTGCTCACTTTTAAGTACTCAAGAAAGTTTAACAGATAGTGCCCGTCTAAGCTTTTATCCAAATCCTGTTGGTGATTGGCTAAATATAGATTCAAAAGAAAATCTTTTGAGATATGAGATTTTCGAAAATTCTGGAAGACTTATAAAGAATGGCAAGTTTGCAAAAGGCGAAAAGAAAATTTTTGTTGGTAATCTGTCCGTAGGAAATTATATTGTAACGGTAAGCACTTCCAAAAGTCTGCTGAAAGGTAAAGTTATTAAAAAATAGCAAACAATAATATAGAAAAATTGCTTCAAACGGGAGTAAGAAAATTACTCATGGCTTTTGGAATGCCGCGAAACAGCTGCAAAGATACGTTTTTCCAGTGGAAATGATGAGGTACATTTTTATTTCCTCCAATGAATCAATCGCTTTCGGAGTTTATTTTACCAAACAAAGTTTTATTATGATTTAAAACGATAACCTAAACCCATCTGAAAGAAACCTATTTTCATATCCATAACACCGGCATTAATCCGTTTTTTTCGGGCTGATTTCAACAATTCCGTTGTTTGTAAGCTCCACGGCTGACAAGTTTTCATATCCACCCAAAGAGGTATATATTATTTCTCACTGGATGGAAATTTTACTTTGTAAATAATGCTAACCAGTTCGTCCAGTCTTCTGCAACCTTTGTCCAGTTGTCGATGCTATAATCCGGCTGATGATCTTTTACGGGAAAAAAATTGTGATCACCATTGAAATAGGAAATAAAAGTATAATTCCGCTTTTTGTTTTTTATAACCTGCAAGTGTAAGTAATCATTAAAAATTCCGTTTTGGTCTTTTGTTCCATAAGTTACTAATACAGGAATCTTTAAAGAAAGCAAATCGTCAGTAAAATTATCAGAAAGTGTGTAGTGATAATAACTGGTATTCTCCATACTGATTTCTTTTCTATCCTTATTATTTACAATGTTCTTCCAGTCGTCAAAAGTTTCTCCTAACCAATTTTCCTTTTCATTGGGATTTTGACGGTCTTGATTAATTATACTCATCATTCTTCCTAAAGGATTTCCTCCAGAATATATTAAATGAGTAATCCGTCTATTGGTCTTTGCCATTTTTAAAGCAATATAAGAGCCTTCGGAATGGCCCGCAACCACGATTTTTTGAGTGTCTATCCAGTCTTTATTAATCAACTTTTTTATCAGAAAATTGTTTCTTTTATAATAATATTCTAGATTGTTATTTAGAATATATTGTTCAGGCGGAAGTCCCTTCTTAGGAAAAGAATAATCGTCTTGTAAATTTTTTACAGTTTCTTTTATGGGTATTGAAGGCTTGCCAATTATTAATAAATGATATTTTTCTGTGATAAGATCCTCATTAAAAGGCAAAACAGGATAGTTGCCTTCCTCTGAGATTATTTGTATAGGCCGGGCAAGACTTCCTTGACAGAAAATGAATAAAGGTTTTCTTTTGTTTTCTTCTCCGGTTTTAGAAACAATAATATATTCAACTACCGTATCCTTGAAATAGGTTTTGTGCTCGCGAATTGTGGAGTTTTGTCCAAAAACAGAAATGGAAATAAAAACAAATCCGACAGTAGAAATCTTGTTTTTAAAAAACCACTCAATCCAGTTTTTCATACCATAGCTATTACAAAGAATATCTGAAAAATGATATATTATTACCCATGCAACTTCTTCCAGATGGCATCTTTCAATTCCATAAGGCCTTCCTGAGTGATGCCGGAGAAGAAAATGGGCTGCCGGTTTTCAGGAAATTCAGCGGAAATTTCTTTTTTCAGTTCATCATCCAGTAAATCGGATTTGGATACAGAGACGATAAAATCTTTATCCAGAAGTTCCGGATTGTATTCTTTCAGTTCGTTTTCCAGAATTTTAAACTCCTGAAAGTGGCTTTCTGAATCGGCAGGAATCAAAAAGAGCAGAATGGAATTTCTTTCAATATGCCTCAGAAAACGATGTCCTAATCCTTTGCCCTCGGCAGCTCCTTCTATAATTCCGGGAATATCGGCCATTACAAAAGATTTATAATTTCGGTATTCCACAATTCCTAAATTGGGAGTCAGCGTCGTGAAAGCGTAGTTGGCAATTTTGGGTTTTGCTGCGGAAACGGAAGCCAAAAGTGTGGATTTTCCTGCATTGGGTAAACCTACCAAACCTACATCGGCCAACAATTTCAACTCGAAAGTTACATACCCTTCTTCTCCCGGAAGTCCTGGTTGCGCATAACGAGGCGTCTGGTTGGTGGAGGATTTGAAATGCTCATTCCCAAGCCCGCCTTTTCCTCC
>JAEYOX010000080.1 GCA_023411265.1 Bacteroidota bacterium
GCCATGATAAGGGTAGGGGCTGATTTCATAACACTAGTATTTAGATGTGCTTTTATCTTTAATAAAAATAGGACAATTATTTTTATCAAAAAATAGCTACAGGTAGCTATTTCAATCATCCGCAATGTAAGCCATCATCCCGTTCAACACTCAGTGTTTATCTTTATCGGCATTGTTTTGAAAACCTGGAGACATAAAATTAATTGTAGCGACGGAAAGAACCACCCCTTCGGTTCGCCGGTGTGGACCCCACCCCTCGAACGGAGGGGGAATGTACATTCTTAGGTTATTGGGGAGGATGTGTTACCGTCCACCTCATTCTCCTGTAAAAAAGAAGACGAAAAAACTCCCCTCCCATGGAGGGGTGGCATCCGACGAAGGAGTATGACGGGGGTGGTGATTATGATGCCCCGCCGTACAGTACCTCGCGTACTTCCGCTTCATCCAGTCCCATGAACGCAGTAAATTCCTTAAGCGTGACTTTCTGATAGGTTTCCTTCCCATAATGGCTTCTGATCCTCCGCAGCAGGCAACGGCAATAGCCGAGACTGTAATGGGTGATTTTTTCCACGTCATACGCATCCAAAAATAATTTTCTTTTCATCTTTAACTCTATTATATTAACATTTGTGTGCTTCTATTCAGGCTTCAGTTCTTGAAGACCACAGTACAGCAGCAGGCACATCCCTTATAAAAAGGGTTGTATTCATACAAAGTAATTTTTGATGGTTAGATTTTTTGAAAAGACTGTATCCGCATACGATACGAGAACGTCGGTATTCAATAATAGTGGTGAAGTGTACAGAGGCCGGTCTCTCTCCGGCATGTGTCATGGCAGCGGTGGCTTCACCGCACTGCGTTATTAATTTTTTGGATGCACCTGTGGCTGTCGTGGACCTCAAAGAACGTGTTTCTGAATAAATTCAAAAAACAATTTACGGCGTTTAAATTTGACAACAATAACTTTTACCAACGAATTATCCACAATATAAAATACTCACTATCAGATGAATGACCATTTTATTGATAAAAAGTTATGCACATAAGGTAAAAATGTTTTATGAAAAACATCAGGTTCATTAAAAAAACATCCTGTTTATGAGCATCAATTTAATCATCTATAATCATTACAGGCATCCATACGTTATTACAAACCTCCTGCTATAAGGCATCACACCCATTTTTGTATGGAAATGTTATTTGATGAACACTAAGAATCACAAAAGTGAGACAAAGCAGATTTTATATCCAATAAAACAAAAACATTCCCAAACAACTATTTTAACAAGGAACAGACAATTATTAAACCAAACGTTATCAGCCACTTGCGTGGGTACACATGATGAATTACTTTTGAACTTGTATCTGATGGCCATCAATACAAATGTGAAACTTTTAATTTTTAAAAAAAAAGAGTATGATTATTTTCAAAGCCGTCGAAAGACGCAACCCTTTATTTCCGGATGATCCAAAGAAGTATTATCCGCTGGTGAAAAGCACCGGAACCATCGATGTAAGAACCATTTCCGACGAGCTGTCTGATGCCTCTACGCTGAATAGCGTGGACATTCGTGCAGTACTTTTCGGCTTGGAGAAATCCCTGTTGAAGTATCTTCAGGAAGGCTACATCGTGAAATTCGGAGATCTCGGAACCTTCCGCCCGTCACTGAGCGGAACAGGAACCGACACTGCTGAAGAGCTTACTGCGTCACACGTGACCAAGAAGCGCATTATCTTCACGCCTTCTCCGTTGTTGAAACGCACGGTGGCCATTGCCCCGGTAAAAAAAGTTCAGGACGTGTAGCCTCACGACCTGAACAAATGATGGATGGTTAGTCCCGGTTTTTTAAGACCGGGGCTTTTTTTGTACCGTAAAATTACTTATTGTAGTCCAAATTCGTACTTACAGATTTTTTTTTCGTTCTTATGAACTCTTTTTTCGTTCTTACATTATTTTTTTTCGCTTGTACGAAGTCGAATTTTCGTCCTTATAGCCATTTTTTACCCTTTTTAGTGAAGTATTTTTACTCAAAACACCTTCGTTTTCACCAAAACCCAGGGATGCTGAACCTGTTTTCCGTCGTCTTCCATGCTCATTTACACCGAATTTCTGCCTTTTTTTCAGTATAAAAAGCGGATTTGTAACCATTTTTCCATCAATTTGGGAGACATCTGCTCTCATTCTCTTGCTTTATTTTTGTAAGATAATAATCTTCTTGCAAACATAGGAGGATGAGAGACTTTGACAGGCTCAGCCTGACATAGTTTAGGTTTAGAGAGGGAAAAAAATCCCGGCACAGCTCCTTTTAGGGCTGGGGTAAAATAAGCCGGGATTTTTGAAGTTTAGCTTTTCGGTCAATTCGCACATCAGCTAAAAAATTAAACGATTAAACGATTAAGCGATTAAACAATTAACCGATTAAGCAAATCAACCTCATCTGTGAAAATCTGTGTGAACTATTTTATCAGTCTTTTAGTGAAAAAGCAAATTCGCTCATCAATTTATCAAAGGATTCTCCCCGGGTTTCCCACGACCGTGGCTCCGTCAGGAATGTTGCGGATAACGACGGCACCGGCTCCTATGGTACACCATTTTCCGATGGTGATCCCCTGAATGACACAGGCCCCAATACCGATATGGCTGCCTTCGCCTACGGTGACATTACCCGCCAGGGCAGCATTGGGAGATACATGGACATAGTCTTCCAAAATACAGTCGTGTTCTATCACCGCTGCGGTATTGATGATGCAGTGCTGTCCGATCACCACTGCGGGATTCACCACAGCCTGAGCCATCACCACCGTACCGACGCCCACCTCACTGAAGGGCGATACCGTAGCCGAGGGATGTACCGCTGTGGTATATTGGAGCGGATATTGTTCCGCAATTTTCTTTCGGATTGCATTGTTTCCGATAGCGATCAGGGCAGCGGTAGATGCGGGATATTCCTTTTCGCAATTCGCAACCGGAGTCCCGAACAGCTGTTCCGTCTGCGGGAACTCATCGACAATTTTTTCCACTGCGGTGTGATTGGCCAATAAAATATCCAGAATCACTTTTGCATGTCCGCTGGCTCCGAATACAATCATAAGGCACTTCCTTTAAAACGTTCTGTGGTGGCCTGTCCCTCTGTGTTGATGCCTTCGCGGACCAGCACTTTTTTCACGGTGAGGAAAAGGATGCGCAGATCCAGAGCAAAATTCAGGTGATCCACATACCACACATCTTTCTCAAACTTATCTTCCCAGCTGATGGCGTTTCGTCCGTTCACCTGTGCCCACCCGGTAATGCCCGGCCTTACTTCATGCCGGCGGTACTGTTCAGAGGAATACAGCGGCAGGTATTCCGGCAACAGCGGGCGCGGTCCGATTAAGGACATCTCCCCTTTCAGCACATTGATCAGCTGGGGGATTTCATCCAGTGAGGTTTTGCGGACAAAACTTCCCATACCCGTCAGGCGGTCGGCATCCGGCAGCAGATGTCCCGCCGCATCTTTTCTATCGTTCATCGTTTTGAACTTGATAATGCGAAACAGGCGGGCGTGCTTCCCCGGACGGGTCTGAACGAAGAAAGGTTGGCCACTATTGGCAAAATACAGGCTGACCATGACGATCAGAAAAACCGGACTGAGCACCAGCAGACCCAGGAAGGCCGCCAGCACATCGATCAGGCGCTTGAAGAAGTTTTTATACATGAAAAGCGGTTATCGTTTCCGGTGCTAAAATAAGGAAAAATGGTGAATTGCTTAAACGGTTAATCGGTTAATTGTAAAGGGATGTTGGAGAGGGGAGGGGTACGAGATGCGGGATGCGTGGTGCGAGGTACTGGGAGCGAGGTAGTCCGAAGAAGCAAATCAGCTAAACGATTAAACAATTAATCCATTAATCGTTCGGAATAGCGAAGGAGCGCATTTGCATTTTTTCTCCTTTGCTTATTAACTTCTTCCTAGCCCTCCCACAACGGTGCTGAGGCTCTCTAAGGCTGAGCGGATTCATTAGTGAATTGGTTAGGAATAGCGAATTTGCTTATTTGTTCCTTTGCTTTTCATCTTCTTCGCTTATAAGCATATCAGCTTCTTGATTCAACGCTTCATCGCTTATGAGCTCCCACATCTGAATACAAAACAGACCTGGCCTCTTAACTCAATTTTTATATATTTGTGGATCCATTAAAAAGATACCATGAAAAAACAAACGGTTGGAATTACCTTTTCTTGTTTTGACCTGCTGCATGCCGGTCATATTAAAATGCTGGAAGAAGCCAAAAGCATCTGTGATTATCTCATTGTCGGATTACAGACGGATCCTACGCTAGATCGCCCCGAGAAGAACAAGCCGACGCAAACTGTAGTAGAGCGTTACATACAACTGAAAGCTGTAAGAGTAGTGGATGAGATCGTTCCCTATTGCACCGAAGAAGATCTGATGGACATCCTCCAGTCTTTTGCGATTGATATCCGCATTATTGGAGACGACTACCGGGACAGAGATTTTACAGGGAAACAGTACTGTGAAGAAAAGGGCATTCAAATTTATTATAATCAAAGAGACCACCGTTTCTCCTCCAGTGCCCTGCGGAGGAAAATTGCAGAACTTGAAGAGCAGAAAATGACCACTGATTTTTAGAAGAAGATCCGAGGCAATTCACTTCTCTGTTTTTGAACCTCCTTTCCTTACGCTTCGAGTGCCTCAGCGACCGGTGCTAGTCATTTCGAGTGCCTCAATGACCGGCATTAAAGATCACAGAGGATGTCGACGATGCGCTCGGCGGTTTTTCCGTCCCAGAGGTGGGGAATAGCGCCTTCCTTCCATTCTCCCGAAAAGAGCGTTTCCATCGCTGGGGCAATCGCTTTTGGATCGGTACCCAAAAGTTCATTGGTGCCTATGGTGACCGTTTCCGGCCTTTCGGTATTGTCACGAAGTGTCATGCACGGCACGCCCATCACGGTGGTCTCTTCCGTGATTCCTCCTGAATCGGTAACCACCGCTTTGGCTCGTTCGACCAAGTAATTAAACTCCAAATACCCGAGCGGCTCTATAAGGTGCAAACGGGGGTGGGTCACACCCAAACTTTGCAGAATTTTGGCGGTCCGGGGGTGAACGGGAAACACCAGCGGTAAATCCTCGGTATTGGCGATGATTTCATCCAACAATTCTTTCAGCTTGTGTTCTTCATCCACGTTGGCAGGGCGGTGCAGGGTCATCACGATATATTCTTTTTCCTGTAGTCCCAGAGTATCCCAGATCTCAGGCTTCCGGAATCGGGATCGGTTTTTCAACAAAGTATCAATCATGGTGTTGCCCACAAAAAAGATCTGTTCGTCTTTCACCCCTCCCGTTTTCAGATTATGATTGGCTACTTCCGAAGTGGTGAAGAAATAATTGGTAATGGCATCGGTGACGAGCCTGTTGATTTCTTCGGGCATTGACCAGTCGTTAGAGCGTATTCCGGCTTCTACATGGGCCACCTTGGTATGAAGCTTCTGCGCTACGATCGAACACGCCATGGTGGAGGTCACGTCTCCTACCACCAATACGACATCTGTGGGGTTTTCCATCAGGTCTTTTTCAAAACGCACCATAATATTGGCCGTCTGTTCTGCCTGGCTTCCCCCTCCCGATTCCAGATTGGCATCCGGCATCGGAATTTCCAGTTGTTCGAAGAAATCGCCGGACATTTTTTTATCATAATGCTGGCCGGTGTGCACCAGGCGGTAACGGATGTCTCTTCCTTCCTGCTGTGCCTTCTGAACGGCATGGATAATGGGCGCAATTTTCATAAAGTTGGGGCGTGCGCCTGCGATGAGGGTGATGTTTTTCATGAGTTGAATTCGTATAGAATGTTATTGTTTTTTTTCTGCTACTTTTAAAATATAATCCAAATATTTGCGGGCCAGAACCTCGCGGTCGAAATGTTCCTGCGCATAACGGTAACCGCTGTCCCCTTCCCGTGTCAGCCGTTCCGGATCAGCGAGATACTGCCTGATGATGCTGCTGTATTCGGCGGTGTTCTCCGGCTCTACATAGCTGCCTGCCTGAGCGGCTTCTACCAATTCCCGGGAAACCCCGTCAATGGCCATAAGCACCGGTTTTTTACAGGAGAAATAATCGAAGGTTTTATTGGAATACACGGTTTTGAAGGTATCCACTCTTTTCAGAATCGAAGCGCCCATATCGGAGGCCAGAATATACCGGAACACTTCAGCTTTAGGAACGGGATCTAAAAAGCGAACGTTAATCACTTTCATTTCGGAGGCCATCGCCTTCAGTCTTTCTTTTTCCATGCCGGAACCGATGAGCAAAAAAAGGACATTCGTATCCTCCAACGCTTTACCGGCGTCCAGAACCTGCTGCAGGTGATTGGCCACCCCATGAGCCCCTACATACGTGATCACGAAATGTCCCTCCAACTGATGCTGTTGCCGAAAAGCGTCACGGTCAAAATCTTGAAGCACGGATTCTGAAAGAGAGAAGTCCGCGGCATTGGGAATCATGATCAGTTTGGATTCAGGAATTCCTTTCTGATCCCGAAGGGTATTATAAAAAGCGGGGGTCAACACATTAATCAGCCGGGCTTTTTTATAAATAAATCCTTCAAACCAATAGGCCAGTTTAATCACAGGTGTGCTGGTCAGGACTCCGGTGTCTATCGCGGATTCAGGCCACAAGTCCCGAACCTCAAATACCATCGGGATTCTGCGGAAGCGTGAGATCAAATAGCCCGAGAAACCTACAAACAACGGAGGCGAAGTCACCAACACGACGTCATACTTGCCTTTTGCTTTAAAAAGACCAGCCCACAGAGAGGAAAACATAAAAGAAAAATATGCCCAGAGCCTGCCGATAAAACCGCTGTTATACGCTTCGGAAACGTGGGTACGGTGCACGGTTACGGCGCCCTGCTTTCTTTCCACAAAATATTTGCCTTTATATTCCTTCCTTTTTTCCGATCCGCTGTAATGCATCATCCCGGCAATCACGGTGACCTCATGCCCCGCATCAGTCCACACCTTGGTGATTTCATTCCAGCGGGAACCGCCAGGGTCGTCTTCTTCCAGAAAGTATTGGTGGAGTAAGAGTATTTTCATTATTTCTTATTGGTTTCAGTATCAGTTATTGCATCGGTTTTTCCGGAGCTTAGCCCTTCGTACGGTGTAATGGATGTTTCAATACTTTTATCGAAGGAGAAATATAAAGATTTTTCAGCGGTTAATTGCCCGTAATAGTCAGAATTATACGAATCAAAGAAGATGGGTTCTGCGGATCCTGCAACGACATTTCCCGTCCACTGATGAGGATGCCAGATCTGCTTCTTCGGAAGGCCGTCCAAGCCTGTCATTTCATCTTTTACTGTCCATTCAGGAGTACTTTTTTTAATGACCACCGTTCTTTTGTGGGTGGCTTTTTTGTTCAGGAAGGTAAAAGCACTGATTTCGCCGGAAAAAATATATTCCCCCTCGGTTTCAGTCCATGCCGCTTTCTTTTTCTGAGTCCAGTAGTACCATATGAAACGCCCTCCCTTAAGCATCTGGGAATGTTCTTCCACCATGACGACATTGTGGGAGCGTGATCCCATGAAATAATTTAATTTTTCCGGATCGGTATTGTACTGATAGGTGCCCGAATCCCGAAAGATGTTCACTCCTTGATACCAGAGGTCCACATGCAGATTATCCGCCTGCGCCGGCCGGTCTTTATGGTTCCCGCACCGGATCATCGTAAAGGTATCCTCGGTTCTGCACAGGTAGAAACCGCCGTGATCATAACTGAGGGCTCCATATTTCTTTTGAAGCGGCTTCTGTAGTTTCCTTGCTTTGGCCTGCATCCAGCAATAGTCTTCATTGATGTCCTCTTCATTAAACAGCGGTTCACCGGTAAGAATTCTGTGCAGGGTATTGAGCTGAGGCCTGTAATCCCGGTAGTCGGCATCCGTCAATGGGAAAAACAGCGCACCATCATTGGATCCGTAATTGGGCAACCATCCGTTTCCATCCTGCATGCACTGGTACAGAAAATCGAGAGACCGGTAAGCTTTTGTATAAACCGTATCTGAAAATTGCCGGCCGTTTTTTTCCATCACCGCAATCCCAAAAGACAGTAGCTGAATCACCACCCGATGGTAGTTCATGGAAAACTGCAGAAAAGTTCCGTCCTCATAAATCTGATAATCAATTTCCTGTTCCAGCCATTTCAGGCCTTTTTCAGCCCATGACTTGGTTTCAGGAATAAAGGGAAACAGGAGGTGGGACACTGCGAGAAACAGGGTTTCCGTAATCGCATGGTTGTTGCGTACTGCGATTCGTGAGAAATCAATATGATGGTAGACATGATGTACAGAAGCGTAAAGCACCTGCTGAATTTTCTGCCATCTTTCCTCGGTCAGTGCTTCAGAATACTGATAGTAATACAGTGCGTAACACCAGTTGAAGATTCTCAGGGAAATCTCCTGACTGCACCGCCAGTTGGGCCCCAGATTAATGGGGTTGGCGTCGATCCATGATTCGATTTCCGAGAACACGAATTCACCTACATCCGTTTCAAAATGATGGTCATACCGGATGAGGGTGAGCAGATAGGAAAAGCGGGATTTTTCCCACACGTATTTAATATCACCTGCCTCTTCGGATAAATCGGGGATCTCTGACCAGTGTTTCGTACTGTCGTAGCGGTAGCCGTTGGAAGGATTGGTCAGCCAGTCATAGCCTTTACCAATATTCAGCCATTCTGCATTGAAATATTGCATTTCTCCATTCAGGATCCGTTCCGCTTTCTCTCGTAAAGAAGCGGACTGTTGCCGTGGAATGATGAGTTCGTGCCGCTCATCAATCACAAACGGGTTTTTATTTTTTCTCCACGCAGTGAGGGTTACCGGGGTAGTAAAGATCAGGTCGGCGGGATGCTTTTTTTTCAACTGCCCGGATCTTTTCTCTATTTCATGGCGTATCCGGTAGGCCGTGTAGCGGATACCCATGTTGGAAATTAACTGTATGGAATTTTTAATATTCATTTTTTTATTCAATCATTTACTGCCTTCGACGAGATGCCTTCGACAGGCTCAGGCACCCCCAAATTCTTTCCTCTTGTTTAACACCGTGGTTCCTGAGCTCGCCGAAGGATCCTACACTTCCACCCAACCATGGGTTTTTAAACTTTCAATTGCAGCGAAGGAGGCACGCGTTGTATTAACAATCTCATCAAACGGAATCAGCGCGTCACCGCCTTTCTGTATTCTTTCCACCAGTCGGGTGAACTGTACTTTATGGCCTTTGTCCAGAGATGTTTTAAGCTTTGTAAATCCTTTGGTACCAAAACCTTCCGTAGTTCTGAAATTATCCATCACCAGCGTTCGCTCCTGCGAATACACTTCCAGTCTTTCCTTGGAATACGCTTTCGATCCGTTGGCAAAATAATTGATGACGCCCGTAGAACCATTTTCATATTTCAATAATATCGTTGCGTTGTCGGTATTTTCTTCGGGATTTACGCCCATCGCATTCATACAAACCGATTTCACCTTACTTCCTGTGAGATAAGTTATTAAATCGATAAAATGACAGGCTTCGCCGATGATTCTGCCGCCGCCTACTTTCATATCGTGCACCCAGACATTGGCAGGAATGGCACCTGCGTTCATCGTGGCAATCACATTCATTACCGAATTTCCGACAACCTGCTTTATTTTCTCGGCATGGGGTGAAAATCTTCTGTTGAAGCCTACTGTAATTGTTTTTCCGGATTGCTGATGGGCTTCGATGATATTTTGCAATTCTTCTTCCTTCAGCGACAGTGGTTTTTCAACAAAAACATTCTTACCTGCCTGAAGCGACTCAACCACCATCGGCGCATGCAGGTTGTGGCGTGTCGTGATCATCACAAGATCAACCTCCGGATCAGTCAGTATCTGTTGATAGTCGGTCGTCGAATTGGCGATTCCAAATTTCTGTGCCAGTGCCGTTCCGGTGACTCCGCCGTTACTCGCAATATATTTTAATGAGGCACCGGTATCTTTTAAGGCAGGCATCATCGTCATCTTCGTAAAGTTACCAGACCCTACAATACCGACGACGCCTTTTGACCCGGCGAAGGATCCGGACTTCAGTACCACATTGCGCGAAGGGTTAAGGTTGGGTTGCTCATTATACTTTAAAATGGATGCAATAGAGCGGCTGCTGCCGATGGTTCCATAGATTTTCTGATACTCTTCCAGAGGAACCACTTCGGTCACCATTTCTTTTACTTTAAGATGACCTGACGCAATGGTTTGCAGGATGGTCTCAAAATTTCTTTTTTCTGTCCAGCGTACAAATGGCAGCGGATAATCAATCCCCTTCTGTTCATAATCTTCGTCGTAACGGCCCGGGCCGTACGAACATGAGACCTGGAAGGTCAGCTCTTTCTCATAGAATTCCGCACGGCTGATGTCGAGACCTACTACGCCCACCAGCACGATTTTCCCGCGCTTACGGCTCATCCGTGCGGCCTGTGAAATAATATCATTGTTTTTCGCAGATGCGGTAATAATCACACCATCCGCCCCAATGCCCGAACCGGACCCTGAGCCTGTCGAAGGGCCGGTCTGCTCTTCCACAAATTTCACCACATCTCCATGCAAAGGGTTGAACGGAATAATTCCCCATTCCTTGGCCATCGCAAGTTTGGCTTCGTCGATGTCGGTACCGATGACGCGGCACCCGTTGGCAACCAATAACTGTGCAGTGATGAGCCCTATTAATCCCAAACCGACTACCACAACGGTTTCGCCCAAGGTCGGATTCAGGAGGCGGATTCCCTGCAGACCGATAGATCCAATGACGGTAAAAGCAGCTTCTTCATCTGAAACATTGTCAGGAATATGGGCCACCAGATTTTTAGGTACCGATACAAACTCCGCATGCTGACCATTCGAGGCTACCCGGTCGCCGACTTTAAAATCATTGACGCCTTCACCTACAGCAATTACCCGCCCTACATTGCAATAACCGAGCGGGAGTGGTTCGCCCAGTTTGTTGAACACCGCTTCTAAAGTAGGCATCAGGCCTTCGGTTTTTATCTTGTCGAGAACCTGTTTCACTTTATCGGGTTGCTGTCTCGCTTTGGAGATGAGGTTGGATTTCCCGAATTCCACCAGCATTCTTTCGGTTCCTAATGAAACCAGTGAATGGGTAGTTTGTATCAGGACCGTCCCTCTTCTGACCTGCGGTGCAGGGACTTCCTCCAGTATCGTTTCGCCTGTTTTAAAGGACTGTATAATCTGTTTCATGATTCGGTAATAATATTTAAATATTTTATTGCTCTTTCTTTAGAAGTATCGAATGACTTCAATCTCTCGTTGCCTTCAACAGTGATCTGGTCATAAAACACCCTGTCATCTGCAGTTTCTATTATTTTATCAGCAATTGACTTGGCATTCAGCGGATCAAAATAGACAGCCGCATTCTGGCAAATTCCCTTTGCGAAGTCCAGATCTGATGTTAGTATCGGTCTCTCCATCCGCATTGCTTCTGCATATGACGCGGAAAAACATTCGAGAAGTGTCGGTAAAAACATAAATTCAGTCTGCGCATATAGAGACGGACACTGATTAATAATTACTTTACCAAGGTAAACAATATAGTCATTTATTTCTTTTAAATCTGTCAAACTTTCCTGTTCCAAAGTAACCACAAACTTGAAATCTGTACGCTTCCTACGAAGCAACTCCTCAATCACCTGCGGAATGATATATAAATTCTTGTGCGGATAATTAGCGGAGATTGTGAGAAGATATTTCCCGTCAAAGTCAGGAAGGTTCAAAGATACCCATTTACTATTATCATCAAAAATTTGGTGATAATTATTACTTACCGTATGAGTCTTTTTGTTTAATCTTTTCCCGATTTTACTTGAAACATCAGGATTCTCAGTTATAAGGATATCTGCATTTTTCTTAAAGTCGTGTAAATGAAAGAAGCCTTTAAGTTTAAGTTTCAATTGAGCTAAAGGGGAAATTTTACCAAAAAACGGGGAATCTGTATATACATAATGAGGCTTTGCATAACCACAGATATGCTTTACAGCAGGGCGCCAATAGGAGGGCCCAAAGACAGTAAACACCCTGTCGATGTGATGCTTTAGAACAAGCCCATCCAGGAATTTATTTTTACTGAATACCGCGTTGATTGGATTGGCTTCAATTTCATAAAGATAAGTAACAATCGTATACGGTAACACTTCCATATCCAATTGTGCCTGAAGAGTTGGCGAAATTACAAGCACGAACTGATGATTTGCCCCCAGGTTCCGGAGTTCATTAATAAAAGAGTGGGCAACCTGAATACCACCACCCATTTTTATGTTGCTGCAGTTGATCAGTATATTCATAAGGTTTTAATAAACGCTATTAATCCTTCCGCAGCACTTTCGCGCGAAAAACGGTCTCTTACATTCATGTAGGCTGCTTCTCCCATCTCTTCAATTTGCTGTGGTGTAAGATCTAAGACTTTAAGGAGTTGTACTTTAATTTTTTCGGGGGTTATCTCATCGATTGAAAACCCGGTGTCGGCAATTAGCAACTCTTCATGATTTCCCGCCTTTCTAGACAAAATTATTGGCGTTTTCATAAAACATGCTTCAATTGGCGTGAGTGGATTAGGATCTAACTTTGTAGGCAGGATAAAGAAGTCTGCCATTTGCATATACTCCCGCACTTGCTCAGGGGAAAGTTGACCAACAAGGTAAAGACCATCAAGCTGATGCTCATCCTTGAATTTCTGAATGCGCTCAGCAAGTTCTCCTGTACCTGCTAACACAAGAATTATCTGTTCCCGCTGAGATACAGGCAAAATGTGGTAAGCTTCTACCATTTCCATTATCCCTTTACGGTCACTTAGCGTGGCGACGGAAAGCAACACTTTTTTGTCGCTAGGTATTTTAAATTTCAACCTCAATTTTTCTTTCGAATCTGTCTCATCAGAATTAAAGAAATTTTCATCGATTGTGTTCGGTAGCATTCCAATCGGGGCCTTGTTACTGTAAAGCTTAATATAATCACGTGACTTACTGTTAGGCACTACAAAAGCATCAATCGATCTATAAATAAAACCCCTTAGGCGATCTATTATATGTGACATGCTGCGCTGTGCGTCCAAATGACCTTCACTCCAGAATATTGTCTTAGCCTCAAGTGAATTTTTACTCATCAAAATCTGAATAACCGACGGAGCGTTCCAACTTCCCGCCAAAAGGATCCACGTTGGTTTCAGCTTTTTAACCTGCGCGACAACGGAAGGGTTGAAATGTGGGTAAAAACTTTTAAAAGTCGGATGAAAACCTTTCAGGAAAGTATATTCATACTGATTTTCATCCGCATGAAACTTCCAAAACCGCCGCGGTTCTGTTTTTGCCATGTAAAGCACATGAAATCCGATATTCTGTTTTTCTAACTGTCCCTTCAGAACATTAAAAAATGCAGTTCTATAGGGAGTGGGTATGTTTGTTAATACGACTAACATTTGTTTTTTTATAAAAAAGGGAAAAAGCTAAATAGAGAAAGCACAACAGGGTAATGTTTTGCGGAAGATAACCTCTGGTAATCTCCTGAAACAGCACCATGATAAGAATCATAACGATCACACGGTCTCGTGCACTGTTCAAATCGGTACGTTTTGAAATAAAACCTATGATGAATCCTAACACCGACATAAATATAATAATACCTGTGACCCCGCCCGCTATGTAATATTCCATAATATTGGAAACGGCAGAACCCGCAAATAATCCTTCGTGTGTGCCCGTAGAATATTTGATGATCTCCTGCTGTGGAATTGGCGGCTTGGTATCCAGAGGAAAGAAGGTTCGGGGTATAATTCGGATAAAAACATGCATAAACATGGATTCTCCATAATCGTATCCGACCTGATTATTCTGGTCCATATATTTGTGCACCATCATATCCGTTTTATAGTTGTTGGTTTGATGCATCACGAACTGATAAGGAGTCATATCATATGGCGAGTCTGATGACCACTGTACTTGACTAAATTCCATACTCCGGAAAGCCTCTCTGTTTACGGAGATGAAGTTGATGATAAAAAAAGCACCCACTAAATAAACCGCCCACTTGATAAGTGCTGAAGGCCGTATTTGGTTAACGATAAAAAAATGATAAAGGACACCTGCAAGCAAGATAATGATGCGGTACCGGAAACCAAGAATCAGATAAAATATGACCGTAACAATCAGCAGAACGAGGTGCCATGCTTTCATTTTTTTCTCTGAGAGCAGGATGAGAAACCCAATGATTAGCGAATCGGCTAAGAAAATTAAATAGTTCAGGAAGCCACCGCTAAAAGTCTGATCCGCCGAAATACTCGCTTTCCGACTGATCATATAAGCAACTGCTGCGAAAAACAGCAGGAGGTAAACATAGTACTTGTCATTCAGATTCCACCGTTTATTCCTCAGATCATGATCGTGAACCGTGGTGTTAAAGGCGTAAAAATAAGAGCTTCCAAAGCATAGTATGGCTAAAATGTATAGCAAAACCGTGTCATTAAAATAATCCCCGAAATAGGACCCAAAGAGGTAAAGATCGTCGGTCTCAATACCATCTAATGGACCCAGGAAAATATAAACAAAATAGATTACCAGCGAAAATAGAAAGGCGAAATGCTTCTGCGGATTTTTACATCCCAAAATAAAAAAAAGTAATAGCGTAACTAATAGAACGATCAGATAACTCATTATATCTCAATACCTTTTTTAGCAAATTGCTCCTTAAGTCTGAATTCAAAATGTTCAGAAGAGTAATTTTTCACTGTTTCAAATGCATTTTGTGAAAATTGTTGAAGTTGGTTTCTATCCTCACTAAGCAACTTCAGCTTGGTAATAATATCGTTAGCATCACTAATTTTCCAGCCGTTTACCCCGTCAATAACCACATCTCCACAATTATTGGTAGCAAGAACGGGAATACCGTTAGACATTGCTTCTAACTGTACCATACCGAACCCATCACAATAGGTAGGAAAAAGCATAACATCGAGTGTATCATACAGATTCTGGAGACCCTGCCGGCTGAGGTGACCGTGATAGGTTATAAATTCTCTAGAGGCTTCAATGATTTCAGGCGAAATATGGACTGCGCCCGCAGCATGGAATTCCATGCTATCTCGCAATTGGCTTGCGACCTCATGAAAGACTTTAAATCCTTTTATTAAATTAATATTACCGATAAACCCTACATTTAGTTTTTGATTGTTATTAAGTGGCCTTAGCTCCCTATTAGTGGTTTCGAAAATCAGGGGCAGCACCACTATTTTTTCTTCAGCGGCACCATACGAAACAATACACTCCTTGGAATATTCTGAATTAACTACAATAATATCAGACAGTTTCCATTCCTTAATTATCCTTTGCCTAAATTCCTCCGTCGGAGGTTCACTTTTCGGTTCAAACTGTGGGTCCTGTTCCCACAGACGTTGCTTGATATTATAATACGCTAAGCCTGGATCTATCTGATTATGCACTTTAACAACTTTCTTATCCTTAAAATATTCCAGGACCTCCAAATTGGCATTGGTATATCCCCAAACCATATCAGGTTTCAGATGACGAATATTACGGAGTACGAATAAATTAAACAGTCTGTCGACGGCTATCCATCGCTTATAAATGTTTTTTTGGAGTTTCCTGACTATCAATGTATAAAGAAGCATGAACCAGGAATAATGCACCACTTGATGTTGATTAAGATCCTTATCAAAACGACGTTCTGCGATTTTAAATCGCTGTCCTACTAAAGTATTTGGATTAATCCAATAATCGGTGATAAAGCGTGCAAGCTTACCGATGCGCATAAAATATTTCGCAATCAGATATTTATCCCTTGCTCCAACATGATGCACCAAAACCTTTTTTATTGTCATTTCACTTCTTAAAAAAAACCAAACGTATCCGAGTACTTTCTACGACAACAATAATCTTATTTTAATGAAATCTTGCTTTTATATAAGATATAAAATCACGCCCTTGCAATGCAGACGGAAGCAATTGTGTAGGCAATACCTTCCTTTGCCCTATAATTTGGGCAGGATTTCCACCTAATACATCACCGGCATTAGTGTCTCTTGTTAAAACACTTCCTGCTGCCAATACAGTTCCTTTACGAATTAATTTACATGAAGGAACTATAAGTGTATTAGTTGTCAACCAGGTATAATCTTCAATAATCAGGTCACTACCAATAGTTTCAAACTCTAGCGAATTAATGTTATGAGACTGTCTTATTATAGTTGCTCCTTTATTAATTATCACATTCTTACCGATTACTACTTTTTGGCGAAGATCAATAAGATGGCTCTCGATGATGGAATCCTTACCAATAATCAAGTTGGAATTAGCTTTAAGCGCTAGTTTAAGTGGCATACTAGAATCACTGCCTACACTTGCACCTTTGCTCCTTGCAATCATGACAATAAATTTATTTCTTAAATAATTTAATAGCCTAATCCCTCCCCCTAAAATAAATCTCAGTGCGCTCCTTTGTCGTATATGCTCACGATATGTAAGTGTTTTCATTGAATTTGTATAAACTACTACCTGATATTAATGGCTGTTTGTTTAACGAAGTAAATCTCTGTAAGCCTCTTTATAATGTTCTAGGATAGTATTATCAGAATATTGGAAAATCTCTTTTTCATTAACCTCAATACTTTCCGTCACTGCGCGGTCAATTGCTTGAACAATCTCCTTTTCATTAAAAGGATCGAAATAATATGCATTCTCCTTAAAATACTCATTAGGTACCCCTTCCGCATTGGTGCTACACACGGTCTTCCCATAGAGCAGTGCGCGAAGTGCGGAAAGACTTGGTGTCTCAATCAGCCCGGGTGATATCAGAAACTCACAATTCTGGTACGCGCTGTCGATTACAGAAGGATCATTTTCAAAGCCAACATATTTCACATTAGGACGGGACTTAATCTCAGCCATGCAGCGTTCACCATAAGGAGAGTTAAAATAGGATCCCACAATTACCAGCAATGGATAATCTTTCTTCCAGCTCTGAAGCACGCGCAGATGATTTTTGCGTTCAGGTCCCAACATGCCCACCATTAAAGCGTAAGGCTCAGTGATCGAGTGCTTTTTAAGAAAGGTTTCACTGTAAGCCTGTCGCTCCATGCCATACGAATTATGGATAATGGAAACACGGTCTGCTGGAAGTTTAAAAAACTCTATAAATTTTCTCTTCTCACCGGAACTGTTTACGATAAAAAGGTCTGCCTTATCAACAAGATACCGCTTGGTCAAACGGTTACTAACAATCGTATTTTTGAAGTTAATTTTCATTAGAATCTTTTCACTCCAATTTTTCATCGGCCAGTAATTGGGCGAACAGATGATTTTAGTCCCTTTTTCTTTTGACCATCGCAGCACATCAATCATACCCTCTCCGAAACCAAAGTAATGGATAATGTCTGGCTGTACATAGTTCCATATATCATATTTATAGACATTGAACTCTGCACTGTCTTTGAAATATTCTTCGATTGTATCAATCTGAGTATTCATACCCGACTGGTTCATACCGATTGCAGATCCAGCCAACAACGCAATGTTTATTTTATTATTTTTCCTTACTAGCCTGGTCATAATCTTTTTAGTTAAATTTCCTCAAGAATAATCGAATGTATATGATGGTTTTGTAAATAATAGATTTTTTTCTGACGAGATACACTTCTTCAAGTTTGTCTAAATTTTGCAGTGTGCTGTTCTGTCCTTCCGTCATACCAGAATAAATTTTATTATAGAGCAGGAGGGTCACATTGTCAATATCGTGATTCTGTTTCACGTATTGATAATCTAAATCAGCGTAATGATCGTAGTCATTTAAAACCAAATCCATCACGTCTTTAAATCTATAATTTCTCTTTTCCCCATCTAATAATGGGTATAAGGAACCAAGAGAATACTCATAAATCTGATGCAGTAAAGAATATTTAATTGTATTGGCCTTATATTTTTTATCATAAAGATCTATCATTACTACCGGCTTTCTAAGTTTTGCAATTTCCAGAGCAGAAGTTCCCATTGCAACTCCCAAATCAACTTTATTGGCAATAAAGTCTTTTAGGTCAGTGTTTACCAGTTTTCCTGTAAAATAGATTGGAAAATTCATTTTGCTAGCTAAATCTTTTAACCTATCCAATTCACTACCGATACCAATAATATAAAATTCAATAGAAGATGTTTGTGAGTAAGATTCTAACTCCATTATAATTAATTCTATTGATCTATATTTATCTCCATCTATTCTCCCTAGCCAGGCAATACGGAAAGGCAAAAAATCTATGGGTGTTTGTTTATTGAAAACAATTGGTTCAAGGGGTATCTCTATAGGAATTGGTAAGTAGCAACGCTTACTTAATTTAAAATCAAAAAAATTCGAATTTGTAATATATGTTGAATAATCCATAAAGAAAAGTGCGCCAGAGTCTGTTAACTCTTTCAGCTGCCGCCCCACGATCTTCCGAACTCTTGGGGCAAGTAAAGTAATATGCTTAAAAAGGAACAGATTCGATATCACATTTAGAGGATGAACCATCCAAAAAACAAAATGTAAGTCAGTATAATTAGTGATTAACGATTTTACGTGAAATATATAGTTGGCTGGTAATATCACGGTGGACCCTATAGGCAACAAAATTTTATGAGAATCATCTTTTATAATGAATTTAACTTTCGTACCGTTGTAATTTGTCCGGGCATATCCACTCGAATAATCAACATAGTAGATACTGACGCCTTTGTCAGCAAGTCTATCTGCCAGTCTACTAAATAATAGTTCTGCCCCACCTAAAGAATTACTTGGGTTATAAAATACTATTTCTTTTTTTCGATCTACTTTCATCAATTTACTTGTTCATTTTGCTTCTAATTAGTGACCAAAGTGATAGTAACTTGTTTAGCTCAAAAACTGAATAATAACCTGATATGCAAATTAGGGCACTTCCTACTATGTACTGATATGGTGAGTCCATAAATTTAACAACTAAAAAACAGCTTCCAGCTAATAATATTTGAATTGAAAAAATTTTAATAAACCTGTTGGTGAAGGAAAAATTACACAATAATCTTGCAATTACATAAACTTGAATTAAATAGAGAAAATATGTAATTAGAAATGCGATACCCAAACCGGTAATTCCGTAATATTGATAACCTAATATACTGAAGATTAACAAATAGCAATTGGTAACCAATTCACTCCAAAAATAGACTTTGTTTGCTGATTTAGCTACAAGAACAAAAGCAATTGTCCACGAAGCGGCCTTAAAAAACATACCTAGGGCGGCATACCATATCATTCCGCTCACTAAAATAAATTGATCTGTATATAGAAGAACTATGATCCAATTTATATAAACTAAAAAAATTAAAATAATGGGAGATAAGATAAGTATTGTAATTTCCGCCTGGTTATTAATTGTAGTGCGAGATTCGGAATCATTATTAGCCACCATAGAAAGTCTGGGAAAATAGTCGGTAATCATAGCAGAAAATAATAGACCAACATATGTATTAATAATAGTAAATCCCGCGTTATACAGACCAACTTCCCTCACACCTCCATTATTGCTTATGTATATTCGTAAGTAGTATGATCCGACCATTGTAATAATAGCACTGACACTAAGAGCGAGTCCAGTTTTTAGAACACCCCTTCCATCCCGTATTGTACGTAGTCTTGAAACAAAAACCCCTTTAATTTTTATTTGTCGGGCAAAATACCAAGATAATAATAGTGTGGTAAATGATGTTATAAGGATACTCGGAACTATTCCCTTAACTCCTAAAAAATAATATAGTGGCAAAGAGGAAAGTAAACCCACAAGGCTACCAATCATAGAAGATTTTGCTAATTTTTTTAATTCTCTGGTACTTTGTAAAAGCACATTTTGCCCTATACTTATTTGGTTAACTAAAAGAGTGATAGATAATATCGAAAATGCTAAAGTATAGTCACGGTTTCCAAAAGTTAGCTCGCTTAACCAGTTTGCACAAATGAACATTATTATACTCCCTAAAGCACCAGTAATCCAAACTATTCTCCGGAGTACTTTTATCGCAATTGCCATTTGGTTAGGTTTTCCGGCTGCATGAGCAGCCGAAATAAACTTTACACCACTAGTGCCTACACCGAAGTTGGTAAAAGATGCAATCATTCCGATTGTAGATGTGAGAAGACCCATAATACCTATACCGGCAGGACCCAGTAATATAGCCACTACTTTAGATTTAAGTAACTGGATGAAGATATTAAAAATCTGCACACCCCCAAAAATAGAGGTGGCTTTTAATATTTGTCGATAAGAGGATTGATTATCTGTCACTTAAAAGTTATTAATACATGAAATTATTTTTTGCACTTCATCATCTTCCATCACCGGACTTATGGGCAAACTCAACACTTCTTCATGGATTTTTTCAGTAATAGGAAACGTGAGGTTATTATAATATTTATACGCTTTCTGCTTATGCGGTGGTATCGGATAGTGAATCAAGGTTTGCACGCCATTTTCCTGCAGATAGTTCTGCAGTTGCTCCCGTTTTCCGGCCCGGATCACAAACAGATGCCACACATGTTCTTCAGCTGCTGCGGGAAGCTGCGGAAGAGTGATTGTAGTGTTTTTTATTTCAGCAACATAGCGTTCCGCAATCTGCCGCCTTCTCGCATTGTCCGAATCAATGTATTTAAGTTTAACATCCAGTACAGCAGCCTGTATTTCATCGAGGCGGCTGTTTAATCCCTGATATTTGTTGATGTACTTTTCTTCAGAGCCGTAGTTAGCCAATGCACGAATTGTTTTTGCCAAAATCGGATCCTTACAGGTTACTGTACCGCCATCGCCCAGCGCTCCTAAATTTTTGCCGGGATAGAAACTGAATCCGGCTGCGTCACCCAAATTCCCTGTTTTTATGCCATTCCATTCAGCACCGATGGCCTGTGCGTTATCCTCGATGATTTTTAAATCGTACTTCTTGGCTAGATTCTCCAACTCCTGAGACCAGCACACGCGCCCATATAGATGGACGACCATAATTGCCTTGGTTTTGGATGTAATGAGACTTTCAATCTTAGAAATATCGATGTTGTACGTATCGTTGTCGGGTTCCGCAAAAACCGGCTTCAGTTGGTTATCCGTAATAGCAAGCACTGATGCGATATAGGTATTAGCGGGGACAATCACTTCATCTCCCACCTTGAGTTGGCCTAATTCCAAATAAGCTCTGAATATCAGGCGTAACGCATCCAAACCATTAGCAACCCCAATCGTATTTGGAGATCCAGTGTATTGTGACAAATTCTGTTCAAAATTCTTTACTTCATTGCCCAAAAGATACCACCCCGAACGGAAGGTATTGAGAAGCCGCTCTTCAATTTCGTTCTGATAAGCGAGGTTTATTTTCTGTAGGTGTAAAAATTTAATCATTTTAATTTTGTGTATAAGTTATCGTACCTTTTTCATCAATCGTACCTCTTTGCTTAGCTGGATTACCGAACCAAACCGTTCGCGGCGGAACATCTTTTGTAATTACACTCCCGGCTCCTACCAGTGCATATTCACCAACGGTATTTCCTGCGACAATCGTTGCATTCGCGCCAATCGAAGCACCTTTTTTCACCAGCGTTTTTGCAAAAATTTCGGGATATTGTTTCGAACGCGGCACAAGATCATTGGTAAAGGTCACATTAGGACCTATGAAAACCTGATCTTCCAGCGTTACACCATCCCAAATCTGAACACCTGGTTTGATGGTCACGTGATCACCTATTACCACATCATTCTCGATAAACACGTGGCAATTTATGTTACAGCCTTTACCAATTACTGCGTTTTCAAGAATGACGCAAAACTGCCAAACCATGGTGTCATCACCGATATTTTCAGACTGTACGTCAGCCAACTGATGTATTTTAACCATTTCTGTAAATTAAAAACTCCTCGTAATCTCTAATATAATCCGCTTCATCGTAGGTATGAGAAGCCAGTACCAAACAAATCGCACCAGATGAAAAATTGACTTCAGATGCCCAAATACCCGGCGGAATGTGTAACCCTATATCCGGACGGTTCAGAAATACTTGTCTTTTAAATTTTCCATCATCTAGAGTTACTTCGAAACTTCCGCTTGCTGCTATGAGGAACTGATGACATTCTTTATGGGCATGTGCTCCTCTGCTTTCGCCTCCGGCAATGTCATATAGATAAAACACTCTTTTCACCGCAAAAGGAAATGCGGAATTATTTTCCACGACCGTTAGGTTACCCTCGTCAAACGACGTTTTTCCCAAATCGACAATTGAACAGTCAAATACCGTAAGTTTATCTGCCATTTCTCAAATTTTTAAATTCAGTAAAATCCCTGATGTAATCTTGATCATCATAAGCTTTATCTGAAACAATCAATGCCAGTGAATTGGTAGAAAAATTCTCCAGTTTTCTCCAGTACATTCTTGGAATATAAAGACCGTAATATGAACGGTTTAATGAAAAACGCTCTTCATTTTGCCCATCGTTAAGCACCACATCAAAACTACCGGAAAGCGCAACAATAAATTCCTGCTGCTCTTTAAACGCATGACTACCGCGTTTTTCCCCACCCGGAACGTCATAAATCCAGTAGGTTCTGGCAATTTCAAAGGGAAGTTGCCTCGGGTGTTCAAAGAAAGAAAGATTTCCTCTTTTATCCAATATTTTCGGAAGTTCTATAATTTTAGCTTTCATCATTTATTTATTCCACAAAAGTCCAATACTGTTTTTTCCTCCAAATTCTCTACGTTTTTAAACTCATCATGCGCCACCAAAAATGCAATAATGTCCGCTTTTTCAGCTGCTTTCTTATAGTCGGTAAGTTTAAAGATATTATGTTCTTTAATATTCGGCTCTACAATAAAATATTCTTCGTCATTGGCATCCTGCAGCACGCGCTGTACGATGTATTTGGCCGGAGATTCCCGGAGGTCATCGATATTCGGTTTAAAAGCAAGTCCCATCAGGGCGATCTTTGGCTCTTTATTCTGTTTAAGTTTAAATTCTTTTCTGGCTTCACGGATCTTATCAGCGCACCAGAATGATTTATAGTTATTGGTTTCTCTGGCCTGCGCAATCATTCGGCTTTCCATCGGAAAGTCTGCCGTCAGGAAGTAAGGATCTACCGCAATGCAGTGCCCGCCTACGCCACAACCGGGCTGCAGGATGTTCACCCGTGGATGTTTGTTCGCAAGTTGGATCAGTTCCCAAACGTTGATACCGGCTTTGTCGCAGATGACCGACAGTTCATTCGCAAACGCAATTTGTGAGTCGCGCGATGCATTCTCCGTGAGTTTACACATTTCGGCGGTGCGTGCGTTGGTGGCATGCAATTCCCCTTTCACAAACCGTCCGTAGAATTCCATCGCCTTCTCTGTAGAGACTTCATTGACGCCGCCAATAACGCGGTCATTATTTACAAGCTCATACATTACATTTCCCGGCAGTACACGCTCCGGACAGTAGGCTAAAAAAATCTTATCAGTAAGTTCCGGCCTTTTGCTATAAATCAGTTCCATCATCTTCTCCGTTGTCCCTACCGGTGAGGTGGATTCAATGATATAAAGATCGCCTTCTTTCAGCAAAGAAATGATGCCTTCTGTGGCGGCCTGGACATAGGAAATGTCCGGTTCAAAATTGCCTTTGAATGGTGTCGGTACCACGACAAGATAAGTATTTGCCTCTACCGGTGTATTGCCTGCCTTAAGAAAACCTTTCTCCACAGCGGCCGAAACGGCTTTGTCCAGATCGGGCTCTACAATATGTATTTTCCCGGCATTGACGGTGTCCACTACTTGTTGGGAGATATCGACTCCGTGCACTGCAATTCCGTTACCGGCGATAAGCGCAGAAGTGGGGAGTCCGATATACCCTAGGCCGATAGTGACTACTTTTGTTGGGTTCATAGTTTGTGCCTTATTTGGGTAACTGCAAAGATACGTATTACAAATTTTTAATAAATTCAGCAATGCGTTGACATGCCTTTCCGTCACCATAGGGATTATGCAAGGCACTCATCTGCTGATATCTTTCCTGATTGTTGAGCAAATCTTTACATTCTGATACAATTTTTTCTTTATTGGTTCCTACAAGAATGACCGTCCCGGCATCCACAGCCTCCGGCCTTTCAGTGGTATCCCGCATCACCAGTACGGGTTTTCCTAAGCTTGGTGCCTCTTCCTGAACACCGCCACTATCGGTAATGATTAGATAGGACTGGTTCATCGTCCACACAAACGCAGGATAGGCCAGCGGTTCGATCAGGTGGATATTGTTGACACCGGAGAGAATTTTATATACCGGTTTCTGTACATTCGGGTTCAGGTGAACTGGATAGACAATTTGCACCTCCGGATTTCTGACAGCAATGTCTCTCAGTGCTTCACAGATGTTGATAAATCCTTGTCCATGGTTCTCGCGCCGGTGCCCGGTAACAAGAATCAGTTTTTTATCAGGATCAATGATTTTTTTCAACTGCGAAATTTCATCGTTGTCCAAAGTTTTTACTCTTTCTGAACTGTGCATTAAAGCGTCGATCACCGTATTCCCTGTGACCAAAATATCCTCTTCCCCAACATTTTCACGGAGCAGGTTTTCTTGAGATGCAGAGGTGGGCGCAAAATGATAGTCGGCCAACCGCCCGGTGAGCTGTCGGTTCATTTCTTCGGGAAAGGGCGACCATTTGTTATGAGTGCGCAAGCCCGCTTCCACATGGCATACCTTGGCACCGGCATAAAACGCAGCCAGTGCGGCCACAGCTGAAGTGGACGTATCACCGTGCACATACACATAATCCGGCTGATAAGACTCAAGAACCGGCTTCAGTTCTGTGATAATATCGGCAGTGAGGGAGTATAGATTCTGGTTGGGCTTCATGAGATCCAGATCATAGTCCGGAGTTATTTCAAAAAAGTCCAGCACCTGATCCAGCATTTCCCGATGCTGCGCGGTAACACAGACTTTGGTATCCAGCTCAGGATGTTTCTGAAGTTCTTTCACTAAGGGAGCCATCTTGATGGCCTCCGGCCGGGTACCGAAAATAATTAAGTTTTTGATCATTATAGTTTTTTATCCGATTGATCATGTACACCCTTCACATCATACACCACTCCGAGCGCTTTTTTCAGCGGCTCCATATCTATCTCCATGAATTCATCATGAGCGACACCCAAAACAATCGCATCAAATTTATACTCGCTGGCGTTCAATTCTTCCACTTTCTGAATCGATTCTAATCCATACTCGTGCAGCACTTCCTCCGGATTCGCCCAAGGATCAAAAATGGTGATTTTCGCCCCGTAATCTTCGAGGCTGTGAATCACATCAATAATCTTGGTATTGCGAATGTCCGGACAGTTTTCTTTGAAGGTAATGCCCAGCATCAGGACTTCGGAATCCTTAATCGGAATGCCCTTTTTAATCATCAGCTTGATGACCTGAGAAGCGACAAAAGGCCCCATGGAATCGTTGAGCCTTCTGGCAGCCAGAATAAGCTCGGAATAATAGCCAATCTCCTGTGCTTTCTGGGCCAGGTAAAACGGATCCACCCCGATGCAGTGGCCGCCCACCAGCCCCGGTTTAAAGGGAAGAAAATTCCATTTGGTTCCGGCAGCTTTCAACACTTCGTGTGTATCAATGTTCATCAGGGAGAAAATTTTGGCCAGTTCGTTCACGAAGGCGATGTTAATGTCCCGTTGGGCATTTTCAATGACTTTCGAGGCTTCTGCCACTTTGATGGTAGGTGCTAAATGGGTTCCGGCTGTGATGACGGATCTGTACAAGTCATCAACGATCTTTCCGATTTCGGCGGTAGAACCGGAGGTCACTTTCAGTATTTTCTCCACCGTTTTTTGCTTGTCCCCCGGATTAATCCGCTCCGGCGAATAGCCACAGAAAAAGTCTTCGTTGAAAAGTAAACCTGATACCTTTTCAAGCACCGGTACGCATTCTTCTTCGGTTACTCCCGGATACACCGTGGATTCATAGATCACGATATCTCCTTTTTTCAGAACTTTCCCCACCGTTTCGCTGGCCTTGTACAAGGGGGTCAAATCGGGGCGGTTGTTCTTATCCACAGGCGTGGGAACCGTAATAATGTAAGTGTTCGCATGACGGAGGTCTTCCACTTGTGCGGTACAATACAAGCCGCTTTTTATTTCAGATTCCACCACGGTAACAGTATCCGCCGCACTATTGTTCTCAGCCTTGCGTACAAAAGGGGTAGTGGCCACAAGTACCGCCTGAAGAACCTCATCTTCTACTTCAAGGGTAACATCAGTTCCTGCATTGAGTTCATCAATCCTGTTCTGGTTGATATCGAAGCCGACCACCGGGTATTTTGTGGCAAATAATCTTGCCAGGGGAAGCCCTACGTAGCCTAAGCCGATGATCGCAATTTGATGGGTCATAGTTTTGTTTGGTTAATTGTTTATAATTGCTGCTTTGCTGATTAAAGGTTTAATCGTTTAATCGTTTATTTGTTTAGTCGTTTAGGGTTAAGCGTTTCATCTTCGTTTTCAGGGTTTCGTGTTGTTACAAAGCGAATTTGCTGATTAAAGGTTTAATCGGTTAATTGTTTAATCGTTTAGGGTTTGGCGTTTTACTTTGGTTTTTAATGTTGGGCTGTTGTTCACCTGATACCGGTATAAGGCATTTAACTGACTGATGATTTTATCCATATCTAATCTCAGTTGCGTGTAACGGTCTTCTTTAATATATTTCAGTAACAGTGCAAGGTTCAAATGATTGATAGATTCCAGAGCCGAACCAAAAGCCATATTGGTAAAATGAGCCTGATCATTATTGCTTGCTCTCCCTGAACCTTCAGCCAAATTAGATGAAATACTATCCACTGATTTCTCTAATTGTCTGGTGAGCTTATATTCCTCACTCTTGGGAAAATAGGAAACTACATCTCTTATTTCAACACTATACAGCAACGCATTTTTGTAAACCTCCAGCTTCTCAAATGAATAAATATGATATTTAGTATTCATTGTTATTAGTTTTAAATTGGTTAAGCGGTTATTTGGTTAAGCGGTTATTTGGTTAATCGGTTAATTGTTTAAGCGGTTAATCGTTGGGCATCATTATCATTTACTCGGTTTGTGAGTTCATCGGTCTGCTCTTTATTCTTATCACTACATTGTTATTATCCTTTCAGTTAACCGATTTAACGGTTACACAGTTATACATTTTTTCGGTTAATCGCTTAATTGGTTAATTGTTTAATCGTTGGGCGTCATTATCATTCACTCGGTTGGTGAGTTCATTCGCCTGCTCTTCATTTTTATCACTACATTGGTTACTATCTTTCAGTTAACCGATTAAACGGTTAAACAGTTAAACATCTTTTCAGTTAACCGATTAAACGATTAAACAGTTAAACATTCTTCAGTTAACCGATTAACCGGTTAAT
>JAEYOX010000046.1 GCA_023411265.1 Bacteroidota bacterium
AAATCACTTGTAATTATAGAAAAATATATTAAATTTGCACCACTTAAATGGACAGACCCATGGTGTAGCGGTAACACTACTGATTTTGGTTCAGTCATCTGGGGTTCGAATCCCTGTGGGTCTACAAGTTTTAGGATAACGCTCTGATTTTCAGGGTGTTTTTTTTGGTTTGAACGTCACATTCAGGAAAGTGTTGTGGGGGATGACGGTGTGAAAGAGAGCGACAGGCCGGAAGCTACGCAAGAGGGTAAAAAATGATCTTTCTAATTCATTGAAGTGGGGCGGTCTTATAGTATTTTTATGGGTTTTATCCCTTCATTTTATCCACAAATTCCCGTAAATTGTGGATAATTTTTTTGAAGATCAACCACTTAATTAACAGGATTTTAACACCTTTACGGAAAGGGCACTGTATTAAAGCTCAAATAAAATTGTATTTTTGAGCATTAAAACCGAAATAATGGCCAAAATTATAGGAATTGCCAATCAGAAAGGAGGGGTGGGAAAGACAACTACCGCCGTCAATCTTGCTGCTGCATTGGGAGTTTTGGAGAAAAAAGTTCTGATTATTGATGCAGATCCACAGGCGAATGCCACCTCCGGACTGGGTGTGGAGGAAGTAAAATATTCTACCTATAACCTGCTGGAACACAGTGTGGATTCACGCGAGTGTATTCAGAAAACCGCTTCGCCAAATCTGGATATTATTCCCTCTCATATTGATCTGGTGGCGGCAGAAATAGAACTGGTAGACCGGCAGAACAGGGAATACATGCTGAGAGAGGCACTGAATTCGGTAAGAGATGATTATGATTTTGTGATTATTGACTGTGCTCCGAGTTTGGGACTGATTACCATTAATGCTTTAACAGCGGCCGATTCAATTATTATCCCGATTCAGTGCGAATATTTTGCTCTGGAAGGTCTCGGCAAATTGCTGAACACCGTGAAAAACGTGCAGAAGATCCATAACAAAGATCTCGATATTGAAGGATTGCTGCTGACCATGTACGACAGCAGGCTTCGGCTTTCCAATCAGGTAGTGGAAGAAGTGAACAGCCATTTTCCTGAAATGGTTTTTGAAACCATCATCAGCCGGAATGTCCGCCTTAGTGAGGCACCCAGTTTCGGGGAAAGTATTCTGAATTACGATGCCGAAAGCAAGGGAGCAGTGCAGTATCTCCAGTTGGCCGAGGAAGTATTGCTGAAAAACGAAAGTCTGGTGAAAAACTGAAGGCTTACCAATTGAATCACTTTGTTGAGATAAAAAATGAAAGATAAAAAAAGAGCGATGGGTCGCGGCCTCGGAGCGATTTTAAGCGCAGAATCCAAGGCAAGTATCAATACAGCGACCGATGAAGGCGCAGATAAATTCCTGGGAAATATTGTGGAAGTAGCATTAGACGATATTTATCCCAACGTGTCCCAACCCAGAACGCATTTTGATGAAAAAGCACTGAACGATCTTGCACAGTCGATTAAAAACTTAGGCATTATTCAGCCTGTCACGCTGCGCAAGGATGGCGGCAAATTTGAAATTATTTCGGGCGAACGACGGTATCGTGCGTCCAAAATAGCAGGATTGAAAACCATACCGGCCTATATTCGGCTGGTCAACGATCAGGAACTGCTGGAAATGGCGCTGGTGGAAAATATTCAGCGGGAAGATCTGGATGCGATAGAAGTAGCCCTTACCTATCAGAGACTTTTGGAAGAAATCGGGATGACACAGGAAAACCTGAGCCAGAGAGTGGGGAAGGAAAGAAGTACCATTACCAATTCCATCAGACTTCTAAGACTGAATCCAGATGTGCAGAACGCCATCAGAAGTGGTGAAATTTCTGCAGGGCATGGCCGTGCCATCATTAGTCTGGAGAATGAACAGCTTCAGGAAGCATTGTTTCAGAAAATTGTGAAGGAAGGACTGAATGTCCGACAGGCAGAACTGGCAGCACAACAGATGAAAAAACCAGCACAGAAAGCTCCTAAGAATAAAGCGGCACTTCCCAATCACCTGAGAAAAGCACAGAAATCGCTTTCTGATATTCTGGAAGTTGGCGTTGAAATAAAATCGACAGTGAAAGGTAATAAAGGAAAAATAGTTCTTGAGTTTTCCAATCCGGAGGAACTTGAAAATATTCTGTCGCACTTTAAAATATGAGAAAACTTCTTTTCATTCTCACATTGTGTTGTTCTGTACTGGTTTTATCACAGGCCATCAGAAATGATACGATCCGCACGGAGCAGCATCCAACGGACACTATTTCTGCGGTGACACCAAGATCCGAGATGGAAGTCGTAAGCGGTATCGAACTGGCCAATGCCACTATGGTGCAAATGAAATACAGCCCGACAAAAGCGGGTTTATACTCGGCAGTGCTTCCGGGATTGGGACAGTATTACAATAAAAAATACTGGAAAATTCCTATTGTCTGGGGAGCGATCGGAACCGGCGTAGGTTTTATTATGTATAACGATAAGGTGTACAGAAAATACAGAAACGCGTTTGTGGCAGAACTGAATGGAATTCCCCACGAATTTTCCCATTATAATATTCAGAATCTGAAACAGGCGCTGGGCCGCGAACAGGACCGCTGGAAAAGGAACCGCGATTATGCCATCGCCATCACAGGACTATTGTATATTCTGAATATTGTAGATGCCGTAGTGGATGCGCATCTTTACGAGGGAAGAAATGATCCCGACCTGGCATTCAAACCTGCCATAATTTTTGATGAATACGGAAATCAGGCTGCAGTTCCCGGAATGAGCCTGAATTATAGATTTTAATTTTTTTGATATGAGAATAGCACTGGTAGGATATGGAAAAATGGGCAGAATTATCGATGAGATAGCCACAAAGAGAGGCCATGAGATCGTTGCCCGGCTGAACGAAACACCCACCGCAGAAAACCTCAGGCAACCGGATGTTGTCATCGAATTCAGTAATCCCGACGCTGCATTCAACAATATTAAAACCTGTCTTCAAAACCAGATTCCTGTTGTGTGTGGTACCACCGGCTGGCTTACGCAAAAACATGAAATTGAGGAAATTGCACTTCAGAATAATACCGCTTTCCTCTACGGTTCCAATTTCAGTCTGGGGGTGAATCTCTTTTTTGCACTGAACGAAAAGCTTGCTGCCCTTATGAACAATTTTAAGGAATACACTGTTCAGCTGGAAGAAATTCATCATATCCATAAGAAAGACGCACCCAGCGGTACAGCCATCTCTCTGGCCGAAGGCATTATCCGGCACCACGCTCAGTATGATGCCTGGAAGCTGGAAGAAACAAAGGATCGCGAGCTTGGGATTTTCGCCCTTCGCGAAGAGGAAGTGCCCGGAACCCACAGCGTATTTTATCGAAGCGAGGTGGATGAAATTGAAATCCGACACGCCGCTTTCAGTAGAGACGGTTTCGCATTGGGAGCCGTGCTGGCTGCAGAATGGATACCGGGAAAACGGGGCAATTTCACCATGAAAGAAGTATTGCATCTGTAACAAAAACAAACTTGCACAAACTAATAATAAGCCCTTAAAAGCAAACTATGAATTACTTTATCATTTATACAGGCTATGTCCTTATTCTCTCTGTCTTAATGGGGATTTCTACCTGGAAATTGTTTAAAAAGATGGGGTATCACCCGTTTTTTGCTTTCATTCCTTTTTACAATTATTATATTATCCAGAAGGAGACCCGCCACCCGAAATGGTGGGTTGCTATGGCGTATCTGCCGATTGTAGGGCCTATTATGATCTCGGTATTCCATCTTTTTCTGATGAAGAAATTCGGCAAAGATGGTTTTGCGCAGAAGTTGCTTACCGTTTTCTTGCCTTTTCTGTATATGGCGTTCGTCAATTATTCTAAAGATACAGAACTTGCCAATGACAGTGCCTTTACATTGGGCGATGAACAGGAAAAAAAGAAAGAGTCTTTCCTTGGATCCATCACATTTGCAGTCGTATTTGCAACCATAATTCATGTATTTATCACGCAACCCTTCGGAATTCCCACCGGATCGATGGAAAGGACACTGCTGGTAGGAGATTTCCTTTTTGTGAACAAATTAAATTATGGCTTCCGGATGCCAATGCGTCCTGTAGCTATTCCTTTTCTTCAGGGAACCATTATGGATACGGGTGAGAAAGGCAACCCTAAAGATGATCCGAAATCTTATGTGGAAGCAGTGAAACTTCCTTATCTGAGATTGCCCGGTTGGGAAAAACCCGTGCGGAACGATATCGTTGTTTTCAATTACCCTGATGATTCCGTACATGTCGCCATCGATAGAAAAGATCCCTACGTAAAACGTTTAGTGGCACAACCGGGAGATGTGATGGAGTTCAGAGCAGGAAAATTGTTTATTAACGGAAAACCGGAACAGAGAATGGGCGATGCACAGGTGCAGCATGCGTATGAATTAACAGCCAGTTCGCAGCTCGACATTCCTGCGTTATATGATATTTATGGTTTTCTTCCTGTGTCTGAACGGCAGACATCAGCAGGATTTTCCTATATTTTTCAGGGACTTACAGATGACGTTGCTAAAGATTTGAGTGAACTGCCTCAGACTCTCAGCATTACAGAAGTCATTGAACCGGAAGGAAAAAAAGAGATTAACTATTACCCCGATATTCCCAAATCCATTGCTTCACAACAGATGGTGAGCAGTACCAAAATCAATACTTCCGGATCCATTTTTCCGATCAACAAACCCTGGAATACCGACTGGTATGGCCCGCTGAGAATTCCCAAGAAGGGAGACGTTTTGCAGCTTACTCAGGAAAACCTTCCGGAATACAGGAAACTCATCGTTCAGCATGAAGGGAATATACTGGAAAATAAGGATGGGAAAATCATCATTAATGGACAGGAAACTTCCCGATACACCGTAAAATACGATTATTACATGATGGTGGGCGACAATCGGGATGCCTCTTTGGATGGCCGCTTTTTTGGCTACGTGCCGGAAACGCACATCGTAGGAAAACCGATGTTTACCTGGATGAGTGTAGAAGGATTGTTCGCCAACAGTGATTCAACTTATCAGGCTGACGGTTTAAAATTCCGTTGGGACCGGATGTTCAAAGCGACCAATACCGGAGATCCTGACAAAGCTTCCTATTGGTGGCTGGCCGTCCTTGTTCTGGTGCTTTTCTTCGGCTGGGATTTCTTCGCAGGATTATTCAAAAAGAAGAACGAAGAGTAATGATGTTTAACAGAATGTCAGAAATGGAATAGCGGTTTTTATCGCTATTCGACTGTCTATCATTGTACTATTATGCAGGATGTCCTTTTGCCCTTGTTTTATTTGCCGCCCGTTTCGTGGTTCACTGTTTTTTTAGATGAAAATAACAGGGTATTTCTGGAACGGTATGAGCATTTTCCTAAGCAAACCTACAGAAACCGAGCGAATATTTACGGAGCCAACGGGAAGCTTTCCCTTATTATACCGGTTCGTCACGATGGTTGCAGAACCTTCAAAGATGTAAAAATTTCTTATGCGGAAGACTGGCAGAAAATTCACTGGAAGTCTATAAAAACAGCGTACCAGAGTTCTCCTTTCTTCGAATTTTATGAAGAACAGCTCTCCCGGATTTTTGAAATGAAACCGGAGTTTTTACTGGATCTCAACCACAAAGCATTAGAAATTATTCAGACAATTCTAAAATCCAATACATCCTTTGATTTCACGGAGCGGTATGTGGCCGAACCCGGAATGTTGGATTTTCGGAATTCATTTCTGGCTAAAGATCAGTCGGAATTAGGATTCAATCCTTATTATCAGGTGTTTTCAGACCGGCTTGGCTTTTTGGAAAATTTGTCAGTAATAGATCTGATATGTAACAAAGGGCCGGAATCTGTTACTTATATCAAGAGTTTAAAAATTTAAATA
>JAEYOX010000004.1 GCA_023411265.1 Bacteroidota bacterium
CAGATAAAACGTACATCTGGCATACAGGATACCCTGGTGGTCAGAAGTCGCAGACTGCAGAAGAGCTATTGAAAAAAGACCCGATGAAGGTTTTGGAAAAATCTGTAAAAGGAATGCTTCCGAAAAACAAACTGGGATCCGCTATCTTCAAAAACCTTTATTTATATGAAGGTACAGAACATAAGCACGAAGCTCAGCAGCCTAAAACTATTAATGTTAACGAATTTAAATAACAAGTATGTCTACAGTTCATAAAATCGGAAGAAGAAAAACATCAGTAGCAAGAGTTTACGTGAAGCCGGGAACCGGAAATTTCACAGTAAACGGAAAGGATGCTAAAGAGTATTTTTCTACAGACGTGATGGTTTATAAAGTAAACCAGCCTTTTATTCTTACTGAAACTGCAGGCCAGTATGATATTACCGTAAACGTCTTCGGAGGTGGTAATACTGGACAGGCAGAAGCCATCAGACTAGGGATTTCCAGAGCGCTTTGTGAAATCAACGCTGAATTCAGACCACTTCTGAAGCCTCATGGTTTGCTAACCAGAGATGCAAGAATGGTGGAAAGAAAGAAGCCAGGTCAGAAGAAAGCACGAAAGAGATTCCAATTCTCAAAACGTTAATCAAGAAGATTCAAGATGCAAGACACAAGACGCGGACTGCGGTTGGAAATCTTGGTTCTTGGTTCTATTATCTATTAAAAAAATTGCCCCGTTTAGTTTAGCATCCAAACTCTTCTCCCATCTAAAGACGAGTTGATTGCGAAAAAGCGGAACGTAAACTAAAAACAAAAAAGAGACATGGCAAAAGCAAATGTTAAAGACCTTTTAGAGGCAGGTGTACACTTCGGTCATATGACCAGAAAGTGGAATCCAAATATGGCTCCATACATTTTTATGGAGAAAAACGGTATTCACATTATCGACTTACATAAGACAGCAGTAAAACTGGACGAAGCATGCAACGCTTTGGAAAAAATTACTTCTGCCGGCAAGAAAGTTCTTTTCGTAGCGACTAAAAAGCAGGCGAAAGAAGTAGTGGCAAAACACGCTGCCGAACTGAACATGCCTTATATTACTGAAAGATGGCCCGGAGGAATGCTTACGAATTTCGTAACCATCAGAAAGGCAGTAAAGAAGATGAACCATATCGATAAAATGAAGAAAGACGGAACTTTCGAAACTTTATCTAAGAAAGAAAGACTCCAGGTAGACAGACAAAGAGCCAATCTTGAGAAAAACCTGGGATCTATTGCGGATATGGTGCGTTTGCCTTCAGCTCTTTTCGTGGTAGATATCATGAATGAGCACATCGCGGTTACGGAAGCTAAAAAATTGGGAATTCCTGTATTTGCGATCGTAGATACAAACTCTGACCCAAGAAAAGTTGATTTCGTTATTCCAGGGAATGACGATGCTTCAAAATCAATCGACATGATTCTTTCTGTAGTATCAGATTCCATCAAGGAAGGGCTATCTCAAAGAAAAGCCGACAAAGAAAAAGCAAAAGAAGAAGGAGAAAAAGTAACTGCGGATGCAGATACTGATTTCGATGCAGAATAGTTTGCTTTAAAAATATTTAATATTCATCTCCCTGAAAGTCAGGGAGATTTTTTTATATCTTTCACAATTAATGTTTACTTTTGTTCCCCTTTTTGAATCATGATGAAAAGAAATTTTATTCTCATTTTTACTTTTCTGTGGAGCCTTTCCTCTGCACAATTAGATACAGAACACTGGTTTGCACCTATGGCAGCAAAAGCCGCAACCGGCGGATTTACAAACTATCTTTATCTTTCCACCAATGAAGTAATTCCGTTTACGGTTAGTATTTATAATGACAATTCTCTGTACACCACAGCACAGATCAGCAAAGGAAATCCCGCCCAGGTATATATTCCTGCAGGTCTCATGATGGGGATTTATCAAAGTGAACTTTTCGTGCCGTCACAAAAAGGTTTGAATGTAAAAGGACCAAAGAAGTTTTTTGCCAATTATCGTTTTTCAGTTCCTAATCATGCAGAAATTATAACTTCAAAAGGATTGGCCGGATTAGGAACCGCCTTTTATGCCGCGATGGCTCCTATAACGGGTACAGCCGCTTATGTCAATTCCACTATAGGTGTTATTGCAACCGAAGACAATACTGTAGTTACGATTTCAGGATATAATCCTAATGTTATTTTTTCTGATGGAACCTCTTCGGCAACGAAAGTTTTTACGTTAAATAAAGGACAGTCTTATATTCTGGATGCTGTCAGTAGTACCACTTTCTATAATCAGGACGGACTGGTAGGTGCAAAAATCACTGCAACAAAACCTATTTCAGTAACCAACGGGAACTTCAACGGGATTTATACCAATCAGAATTTCTCCAATAATGATATTCTGATGGATCAGGCTGTTCCGGTGGAAAGACTCGGAAACAACTTTGTGGTTGTAAAAGGAAATGCCCCGGTAAGTTCAGGAATGGAAACCTTATTGGTGGTAGCCACACAGGATAATACTCAGATTAGCGTAAATGGAAATCCAACAGGAGTTACGCTTAATGAAGGAGATTACACCATGATTGACGGGAATAATTATATTCTTCAGGGAAACAATAATTATAACATGAGCATCAGTACTTCCAAAAATGTTTATGTATATCAGTTGCTTGGGGGGACAGCTTCGGGAAGTGTTTATGCGGCAGGAGGCTTTAATTATATTCCGCCTCTCAGCTGTTTTCTACCCAATAAAGTAGATGAGATCGGGTTTATCAACAGTATCGGGGGTACTACTTATAGTACCAAGCTGAACATCATTACCCAAACCGGAGCAAGCGTTACGCTCAATGGAACGCCCATTGCTACAGCGAACGGACCTTATCCTGTAGCCGGAAATACAGATTGGGTGACTTATTCGGTGCCGAATGTTACCGGAACTGTTACCGTACAGTCTACAAAATCGGTGACTGCCGGAATTGCCGGTGGTAGTGGTGCTGTGGGATATGGCGGTTATTTTGCCGGATTTTCCTCAGTACCGGTTATTGTGAAAACAGGCGATTGCTTTGCTGGAATTTTGCTCCAGGTAGATAATAGTTACGATGCCTATCAGTGGTATCTGAACGGAAATCCTATTTCGGGAGCGAACAGTTACTCGATTAATCCGGAGCTTTACGGCGCAGGAAATTACACTGTGCTTATCACAAAAAACAACTGTGAATCAAAACTTACCGAAGTTTATCAATATACTTTGTGTCCGCCTCTTGCTGTACATCAGATGAGTATGGGATCGTGCAACTCACTTCAGATTCTTCCTGTTTTTACCAATTCTTCACAGACAATATTACCGTCACTTACTCAGATTATCGCTGCGCCGGCGATCGGGAATGTTTCTGTTAATCCCGCTTCCGGTGTTATTACGTATACACCTCCCGCAGGACTTACGGCTGATGCGCAAACCACTTTTGTGTATTATATTCAGGCAGCTGGGACCAATGCGGATTTTGAATATATCCGAGTAAATATTGATATTGATGTGCTTCAAACCAATAATGCTTCGCTTTCAGCGTGTAGTGATGCGAACGGAAATGGTCTTTTTAATCTAACCTCGGTCAGTGTAACGCCCGATCCTACGGCAACGATTTCGTATTTTACTAATTCCAATTTCACCGGAGCCATTCAGAACCCCACCTCTTATCAGGGTCAAGCAGGAGTTGTATATGCGAATGTAACTTCCTCTTTTGGTTGCTCAAAAGCAGCTGAAATTCAGCTTACTGTAAATCCGTCTCCGAATGTTGCGTCATCTAATTTCAACGGAATTTTATGTGATAATGATTTCGACGGAACTATTTCAGTTGATTTTCAAACCATTACGCCTCAGATTGTAACGAATTCCAATTTGTTTAGTGTTAGGTATTATACCAACCAAACAGATGCCAATGCTGGAAACAACAATAATCTACCCAATAACTGGAGTTTTACTGCAGATACAACATTGTATGTACGAGTAGAAAGTGTAGCAGGGAATTGTCCACCGGTTATAGATCAGATTCATTTCAGTTTTGGAAACAGAATTACACCGATTACTTCCACACATTCTGCTATAATTTGTGATCCGGATGGAAACGGTTCGGAATCCGTGAATCTTTCTGCATTTCAGAATATCTTCACAGCAGATCCTTCGGTCACTTTTAGTTTTCATAATTCCTTGGTTAATGCACAGAATAATGTGAATGCGCTTCCGGCAGTGCAAACCATTACCGGAGCGACGTCTTATTTCATAAGGCTGCAGCATCCAACAGAATGTGCAAATATTGTTCAGTTGAACCTGAGTCTTGAAACCATTCAAATGACCGCAGCAACTTTGAGTTCCTGTGAAACGACTGGCGGAAATGCAGTTTTTAATCTTACCACTGCCGCTGTCACCACAAATACGGGTGTTACTTATTCGTATTTTTCCGACATTGCACTTACGAATGTGATCAACAATCCGACAAATTACTCTTCGGCTAATGCTACTGTATATGTCCGTGTGACTACTCCGAACAACTGTTCGGCAGTTACAACCATAGCTCTTTCCGTCATTCCGGCACCGAATATTAATACTGCGAACTTTAATGGACTTCTCTGCGATACTAACTTTGACGGCAATGTAGAAGTTAATTTTAACACCGTTACTCCTCAAATTGTAAATAATGCCAATCTTTTTACTGTAAGATATTATTTAAATCAGGCTGATGCAAATGCAGGAAATAATAGTACGCTACCTTCGATGTGGAGTTATAGCAACCCCACGACAGTGTATGTTCGTGTAGATGCCATTTCAGGGAACTGTACCGCAGTTTTCGGACAGATCAATTTTGGTATTGGTGAAAAGATTTCTTTGTTGATTCGCGACGGTTATTCGGAATTGTGTGATGACGATCTGGATGGTGTACTTCAGGTAAATTTGAACAGTTACAAAAACTTATTTACAGCCAATCCAGCCGTGTCAATGAGTTTTTATCAGACCCTTGGAGATGCACAAAATGCCACCAATGCTATAAATTCTACCCAAATGGTGACAGGCTTTAATGAATTTTATATTCGTTTTGAAAGTAATTCAGGATGCCCGAATACCGCAAAACTAACTCTTACACTGAAGGTTCCAAAAGAATCCTCTACGCTTAATGATCAAATTGTTTGTAAAGGAGGTACTGCTATTCTAAATGCAGGTTCGGGTTTTTCCAGCTATTCTTGGAGTACCGGCGCCATTACACCATCTATTACAGCCGGAGTGGGCAATTATTATGTAGATTTGAATTTCGATGGCTGTGTCTATCGTCAGTATGTTACAGTTTCGCTATCGGAAGTTCCGGTGATTGATAAGATAGAAATAAAAGGAACTACTGCTACGGTTTTTGTTTCCGGTGCTACAGCACCTTATCAGTATTCATTAGACGGGATCACCTATCAGTCTTCCAATTTTTTTAACAATTTGCCCAAAGGAACGCATACGGTTTACGTTATTTCTGCCGAGAAATGTAATCCGGTGACACAGAATTTTCTCATTTTAAATCTTATAAATGCCATTACTCCTAATAATGACGGGATCAATGACGTACTGGATTATTCCGATTTACAAGCCAAAAGCGACGTTTCTATTGAAATATACGACCGTTACGGAAAACGAATCTTCAGTTCAGATTCCAAAATTTATGTCTGGAATGGCACATTAAATGGAAATCCACTCAGCACGGGGACCTATTGGTATATCTTGAAATGGAGAGAACCCGGAACCCATGAAAAAGTGGAATATCATGGCTGGGTTTTACTGAAAAACAGAGAAGAGTGAAAAATTTATAGGATATATTCTTGATTTATTAAGAAATTATTATAAATTTGTGAACATTGATTTTTTTACTTAAAACAATTATTATGAAAAAACTTTTACTTTTTTTAATGACTTTCGTGCTGTTCAGTGCCGGCTTACAGGCACAGCGCGATACGGAGCACTGGATTGCTCCTTATTATGCCAATACTACTGGTTATAATCATGGATTGTATTTTTCTACAGATTCAACAGTGCCAATTACGGTAGAGATTTACCACAATAATGCTGTGGTTCATACCATCAATAATTTGACAAAGGGTAATCCCCAAGTCTGGCAACTTACTACTGCTTTGGCTAATCAGTATTTATATTCTAACACACCTGCCGAAGCACTAACCGTAATTAATAAGGGGTTGTATATTAAAGCACAAAATGACATTCCGTTTTTTGTTTCTTTAAGAATGTATCAGAGTGCACACTCGGAATTCCTGACTTCTAAAGGTAAAGCTGGTATAGGAACTGAGTTCTACGCTGCACCTGCACCTCTTACCTATACAAGTACGAGCATGAACTTTACTACGGGTATTATGGCTACAGAAGACAACACTACAGTAACTGTTGATGGCTATGATCCTGGGGTGAGATTTACTAACGGGCCCACGACTTCCCCTCCAAGTTATACATTTGTTTTGAATAAAGGGCAATCTGTTTTGTTCTCTGGTCAGGCAAATCATGCTCCTAATCGTGAAGGTTTTATCGGTGCTAAAATTGTAGCTGATAAACCTGTTAACGTCACCAACGGTAATGCCAACGGAATGTTTGGAACGTCCAATACCACTTCAGGTAGTGACTTAATTATGGATCAGTCAGTGCCTAAATCGAAATTAGGGAAGACCTTTGCCATGGTAAGAAGTTTAACCTATCTGGGAGACCCAAACAATATGGAGGGCGGTCTTATAGTAGCCACAGAAGACAATACGCAAATCTTTTTGAACGATGGTGTTGCTGCAGTAGCCACTATTAATGCCGGAGAACATTACCGTATCTTGAGTAATCATTATGTAAACCAGGGAGGTAGCGGACATTATAATATGTACATCAGTACCACGAAAGATGTTTATTTATATCAATTATTGGGTACTGGGCAGTCCACCGCCGGTAGTAACACCGCAGGATATAACTATATTCCGCCATTAAGTTGTTATTTGCCAAGATCTATTGATGAAATCGGAAATATCCATCAAATGCCCGGAATGACTGGGAATGCTGATCTTAAATTAAATATTATCACCGAAGCAGGTGCTGTAGTAACGGTCACCAGCAATAATAATCCCATTATTCCGCAAGGCCCGTATGCTGTTTCCGGAAGTCCTACATGGGTAACTTATGAAGTGCCTGGTATTACCGGTAATCTCGCGATTACTTCTACCAAAGCGGTTACGGCCGGAATCAACGGAGGATGGAGCACCGGAGGATGGGGCGGTTATTTTGCCGGATTCTCCTCAAGACCAATCATTGAAAAGCAAACGGGAGAATGTATCCCGGGAGTGGTTATAGGTGTGGAAGATATTTACGAAACCTATCAGTGGTTCCTGAACGGTAATCCGATTCCCGGAGCAAATACGCATTCTTTAACACCTACCGAACCTGGAGTTTATACACTAACCGTAAGTATTACTGGTTGTGATCCTGTAACAACGGAACCTTTCAATATATTCCCTTGTTATACAAATACTACCATAACCGGAAATGTTTGTGGTTCTAAAACATATCAGGTTGAGTTTACCAACTCGACGCAAACATTAGACCCGGCTTCTATCACCATCACCATACCGCCGGCCAACGGAACAGCGATGATAGATACGGCTACCAACACGATTACTTATACTCCAAATGTTGGATATTTAGGACCGGATACTTTTACTTATGAATTCAATAGTGATATACCTATATTCTTTGATAAAGAAATTGTAAAGGTTGATGTAAATGTGGTTCTGTTAGAAACGTATGAAGATACCCTTACTGCCTGCCCGTACAATGGTGTGGCAACGTATGATCTTACTACAGTAGATGTTACTGCATTTGCAACGAATCCTACCTATCAGTTCTATCCGACATTAACGGACGCAGAAAACCAGACCAATGAAATTGCTTATCCCAATGCTTATGTTTCTGCATCAGGAAGTGTATTTGTAAGAGTTACCACTCCGGAAGGTTGTTTTGAATTTGCAAAAGTGAATCTGTTATTCTACGACCAACCGGTTGTAAATGATGCAGTTCTGAGTTCGTGCTTTATTCCAGCTAATCCAACCACAGCAGAGTTTGATCTTACTACGGCCAATGTTGGAGCTATTGCGGGAGCACCAGTGAAGTACTATCCATCATTGGCAGATGCCGAAAATAATACCAATGAAATTCAAAATCCATTTGTATATGTTTCTCCAACGTCGGCGGCTTATGTACGCGTATTTACTGAAAATGGATGTTATTCAATCGCTAAAATTTCTTTGAATGTTATTCAACCGAATTATTCAACGGTATTAGTAGATAAAGTAATCTGTATTGAAGGCAGAACTACTTTGGATGCAGGGCCAGGATTCCAGTCTTATTTATGGAGTACAGGTGCTACTACACAGGAAATCACCGGGGTAGGCGTGGGTGAATATTGGGTAACTCTTTTCTCCGAAGGTTGTCCTACTATTCAAAAAGTAACCGTACACAAAGCTCCGGAAGTGGTGATAAGCAATATTGAAATTAACAACAATACGGTAACACTTACTGTGCTGGGTGGAGAACAGCCTTATCAGTATTCCCTTGATGGAATTACATGGCAAGATTCTAATATCTTCACAGAACTTCCAAGAGGACAGAATATTTTCTACGTGAAAGATTCTTTTAACTGTACTCCGGTGATGGTGGAAGTAACGGTTCCAAACCTTGTAAATGCTATTACTCCTAATGGCGATGGCGTAAATGATGTGTTGGATTATTCTGCACTCAGATATAAAGAAAATCTTACCCTGTCTATTTATGACAGATATGGTAACCGTGTACACGTTGCCGATAAGAACAACAATTATATGTGGGATGGAAGATTCGGAAATAAGAGAGTATCTACCGGTACCTATTGGTATCATATTTCCTGGAATGAACCAGATGCAGCCCAGACTCCTGTAAAACACACAGGATGGGTAGTGGTGAAAAATATTGAATAATATTTAAAAGTATATAAACTGAAGCACGGCAAATTGCCGTGCTTTTTTATTGAGAAAATCTTAAATTTTATTAAATTATTTTTAACTTTGTAAGTCATTCATTCTCAATTATGAAAAAACTTTTATCTTTTTTACTATTTCTGCTTTTATATAATGGCCTTCTGGCGCAACTGGACAGAGAGCACTGGTTTGCACCAATGGTTGACAGAACGGGAAATCCGAATCACTATCAAAAACTTTACCTTTCTACCAACCGGACGACTCCGTTCCCTGTGAGTATTTATAACAATAATACACTTATCGGAACAGTAACCATTAGCAAAGGTAATCCGCAAAAATTTGATGTTCCGCGCCAGCATATCATAACCACACTACAGAGTGACCTTTTTACGCCCATCACGAAAGGGCTTTATGTTCAGGCAGAGTTTCCTTTTTATGCCAATCTTCGATTTTCAGTTTTTAATCATGCAGAAATTGTTACTTCCAAAGGAATTGCCTCCACGGGAACTCATTTTTATACCGCTGTTGCTCCTATCACGGTGCAGAATCCCATTCTCAATTTTATGACCAGCATTCTCGCAACGGAAGATAATACTACAGTCACTGTTTCAGATTATGCTCCGGGAATACAGTTTTCCAACGGTACCACAGGAGCCACGAGTCCCACCTTGACTTTTGTACTGAATAAAGGACAGTCTTATATTATTGAAGGTTCCGGAGCAGTGGGAGCCAACAGCACCGGATTTATTGGCAGTAAAATTATTTCGGATAAACCGGTGAATGTGACTAGCGGGAATTTTAACGGACAATATGCAGGCTCCATCCCTACAAGTTCTGATATCCTGATGGATCAGGCTGTGCCGGTCAGCAGGTTGGGAAATACTTTCGCGCTGGTCAAAGGAAACGGAAGTATTGGAAATAATATGGAAGGAGCCCTAGTTATCGCTACCCAAAACAATACCCAGATATTTCTGAATAATGAAGGATTGGTAGCCACAATAAACGAAGGTGAATATTATCTGGTTCCCGAATCTAAATATATTCTTCAGGGAAATAACCATTATAATTTATATATTTCGACTTCTCAAAATGCATATGTGTATCAGCTTCTGGCCGGATTTGATGATACCGGCGTGTCAGTTGCTACCGGTGGATTTAATTTTATTCCGGCTCTGAACTGCTATCTTCCTAAGCAAATAGATGAACTAGGTTTTATTAATGAAAATCAGGTTCATTCAAACGCTAATCCCGGGGGTGTTTTGAATATTCCTACCAAACTCAACCTGATTACTGAAGTCGGTGCTGTCGTTACGATTAACGGAGTCCCGCCTCCAGCAGGAACTGGCCCTTTTCCTATGTCAGGAACCACAAATTGGGTAACGTATGGAGTTCCGAACGTTACCGGTCATATCACCGTCAATTCCAGCAAAGCCATCACTGCAGGAATAAATGCCGGTACCGATGCCGTGGGATACGGTGGTTTCTTTGCGGGATTTCCAACGCAGCCAGTCATTATCGCCACCGGAAGCTGTATTCCCGGAATTACGCTTACGGTAGATCCTATTATCTATGACAGTTATCAGTGGTACCTTAATGGAATATTAATTCCCGGTGCTACGAATCCTTCTTTTACGCCTACTATGCCCGGATTTTATACCACTTCCGTTACGATGGGAAGTTGTGCACCATTGGTCACCGAGTCTCATAAAGTGGAAAAATGTATGGTGAATTCTTCTGTACAATATACCATTTGTACAACTCACGAAATTACGCCCACTTTTTCATCACTGAGTATTCCGCAGGCTATTGATATTTCCACCATTGCAATTATTTCACCACCAACATTGGGTACCGTTACGATAAATCCCACAACCGGACAAATTGTATATACTGCCAACGCGCAAGCCGTAGGTACAGATACATTTACTTATACATTCTGTGGGAATCATCCGGATTTTCCCGAATGTGAGACAGTTACGGTTACACTTCATATTGCTCAGGTTCTGGTGAACAATGCAACAGTTAAAGGTTGTGAAACCCAAGGTCAGGGAACTTTTAATCTTACTTCTGCCAACGTAACCACCAATTCACCTGTTACCGTTACGTATTATCCAACGCTTGCTGATGCACAAAATGAAAATCCCGCGGCACTCATTACCAATACTACAGCGTATGTCGCTGCGCCGGGAGTAGTTTTTGCGGTTGTGACATCGTCGGAAGGCTGTAAAAATATTGCGCAAATTACTTTAGAATTATTTCCCTTAGCGGTAGTTTCCGATTTCACAGGAAGTTTTTGTGATGATGATTTGGATGGAAACATCAATGTAGATCTTTCCGCCATCACTCCCCAAATATTGCCGAATTCCACCTATTTTACGGTGAGATATTATGCCAGTTCTGCAGATGCCAACGCGGGTAATGCCAATGTTTTACCATTGCAATGGAGCTATACTTCCGACACTGTTATCTATATTCGTGTAGATTCTCCGGATGGTTGCCCTCCAGTTGTGAAACCCCTTAATTTCCTTGCAGGAACGAAAGTTCTATTGCTTTCAGACAATATTAATCAGAGCGTGTGCGATGATGATCTGGATGGAATAAAACAGGTAAACCTGTCTACATTTTTGTCTCATTTTACTACAGATCCTTTGGTTACCGCTTCTTATTACGCATCTCAGTCGGATGCAGAGCAGGGAGTCAACCCGATTTCCTCAATAGTAACGGTGAATGTTCTTGAAACATTTTATATCCGTTTTGAAAGACCGAGCTTTTGCCCAATAATCGGTATCATATCTGTTTATATTAAAGTTCCTAAGGCCTCTGACACTCTTGTGGATCAGGAAGTTTGTCCGGATACAAAAGCACTTCTGAATGCCGGGGATAATTTTGAAAGTTATCTCTGGAGCACCGGAGAAACGACGCAAACCATCCTCGCAGGAGCCGGAACTTATTGGGTCGATATTACTTTTGACGGCTGCGTTTACAGACAATCGGTTACCGTATCAGAGTTGGAAGTTCCAGTGATTACCGGCTTAGATATTCAGAAAGGAAATGTGACGGTGACGGTTTCGGGCGGATATCCCCCGTATGAATACTCTATTGATGGTTTCCAATGGCAAACTTCCAATGTTTTTATGGGGCTTCCAAGAGGGGAATATACGATGTACGTTCGGGATTCCAGCAGATGTGGAGTTATCACCATGGATTTTTCAATTATCAATCTCATTAATGCCATTACGCCCAATGAGGACGGCCTGAATGAAACGATAGATTATTCCACCCTGATGTCTAAACCGGATCTTGTTTTTAAAATTTATGACCGCTACGGAAAAGAAGTTTTTGTGGGAACTCCTGCCAATAGATACACATGGGATGGTTTCTTTCAGGGTAGGCGCGTTCCTACTGCCACGTATTGGTATGTGCTGCAATGGCGGGAATTAGGCTCCACCACGGTCACCAAATACACCAGTTTCCTTATGGTGAAAAACGTATCCAAATAATATAAGAAGGAATCAGCCAGATTAATTCAAGCTTTTTCTTGTTGAATAATGGGTTGCGGATAATAATTAACATTGCCAAAGTTTCAAACTTTGGCAATGTTATAAAATGACAATGCTAATATGCTCTGAGTCCCCCAAAGATGAGTCTCGGAGCGTTAATTTTCCAGAGGTCAGGAATTAAAGAATAGTCATCTTGATTTTTTTGAGAACGAAATAAAAAAAGCAGCGGGGATAATTTCACTGCCTTGTTTTTTTGGTAAAATTTAAGAGAGATTCTTTTTCTTAGAAAAACTTTCCGCGCTGTCTCATGTGCGGATTGTGCATGTGCTTTTGCATGGAAGGCATTTTCAACTGTTCTTTCATCATTTTAATCTGATCCGTCATGATGCCCGCCGAATCCAATTTTCTGGCCTCTTCCAGTAGTTTTTGCCCTTCTTGTTTTCTTCCTTTTGAAATAGCTGAAGCAGCGAGATTCAGGGTTGCCATCGCTCTGTCCTGTTTCATGTTCAGTCCGTATTCCAATGCTTTTTTCATGTACGGCTCCACTTTTCCGGGATTATCCTGAGCGAGGGTAAGGCCGGAGATGTAATGAAAATAACCATATTGTGACCGGTGTAATGCCGTTTGATAATTCTGGATTTTGGAAAGCCATTGCACAGCTTTAGCCATATTTTGTTTTCTGATTTGCCAGAAAGCCAGCAGTATAAATTCATTTTTGAAAAAAAGAAATATAGGAAAAGCGGAAAGCAGAAAAACAACGATCCCCCAACCCAGATTCCGGGTAAAAAACATCATGTAAATTCCAAGGCCTATTAGCAGAGCAGCAATAACCAGTTTTATATACTTATTCATCAGTTAAAATTTAAGAAGTGCAAAGATAAGAATTTTGAGACGGACAGTGCGGATGCTGAGTTATCGATTTTCATTCTGTTATCTTCTTTCATATGTTTGAAAATACATGTTGTAGGTATTCTGTTGATCTTTTTGCACAAACTCTTCCTGCGTTTTTTTCCAGATCTTCTCATCAATATAAGGAAAGAAAGTATCTGCCTCGAAATGCGCATCAATGAGCGTTACTTCAATTTTGTCTAAGATTTCCATGGTATTTTTAAAAATTTCAGAACCACCGATGATGAAGATCTCTTCATCAATTTTTTTTGCAAATTTCACTGCTTCTTTAATACTTCCTACAATGAGAATTCCTTCCTGAAACCAATCTGTTCTTCGGCTTACCACAATATTGGTGCGGTTCGGCAAAGGTTTTCCGATACTTTCGTACGTTTTTCTGCCCATGATAATGGGGTGTTTTTCAGTAATATTTTTAAAACGTTTAAGATCTTTGGGCAGATGCCAGATCAGTTGGTTTTGATATCCAATTTCATTTCCCAGTCCCATGGCCACTACAGCTGTTGTCATTTTTATGTATTTTCTACAAAATTAGCACATAATTTGTATATTTGATCAGCTAATTTTCACAACATTTTATAAAATAAACTATGAAAAACAAAGGTTGTTTAAGTGCAGGAACCCTCGGTATTGCACTTCTCGTTATTATTGGTTTGCTGCTCGTATGGGGAGTTCCCAAGTATAATAATCTGGTAAAACAAGAGCAGAATGTGAACACCAAATGGAGTAATGTGGAAACGGTGTATCAAAAAAGAGCGAATCTGATTCCGAATCTGGAAAGAACTGTGAAATCATACGCACAATTTGAGCAGGAGACATTAACCGGGGTGGTAGAAGCCCGGTCCAAAGCTACTTCTGTTAATATTGATCCTACCAATATGACCGAACAGGACATGGCAAGGTTTCAGGCTGCACAGGGAGAACTCAGCGGAGCACTGAGCCGTTTGATGGCTGTAGTAGAACAGTATCCCAACCTGAAAGCAGATCAGCAGTACACGAATTTTCAACGAGAATATACGGCTATTGAAAACAGTATCCGCGCAGAAACGGTAACCTACAACGGAGCAGTTCAGGAATACAATACGAATATCAAATCGTTCCCGACGAATATCTTTGCTAATTTCACCAACTTTAAAGAAAAACCTTTATTCAAAGCAGCAGCTGGTGCAGAGAATGCACCGGAAGTTTTCACTGATTAAAAAATCATGAGTAATTTCCTAACCAACAGGCAAATGGCTTCTCTCGTGGAAGCCATTCAAACTGCCGAAAGCCATTCTTCGGGAGAAATCCGGGTTCATATTGATTCTTCTTCTGATGATGAAAATGCCAAAACAGCTTTTGAAGTTTTCAGAAGTTTGGGAATGCATCAAACCCATGAAAGAAATGCAGTGCTTTTTCATATTAATTTTGACAAAAGATATCTCACTATTGTGGGCGACGAAGGTATTCACAAGAAAGTGCATCAGCATTTCTGGGATCGGATGCACGATGATATTACCTCAGAATTTGCCCGAGGAAATTATTTCGAAGCCCTGAAAGAAGCTATTCTGAAAACAGGATACGAACTGAAAAAACATTTTCCGGTAGAAGGAAACAACTCAAATGAACTCTCCAATGAGATCACTTTTTCATAAATTCTTCTTTTTATTTTACCTTGGGTTTGTCTTTGTAACAGCATCGGCACAATATCAAGTTCCTAAGAAACCGCCAGTTCTCTATCCTGTGTATGATGAGGTTGGACTTTTAACCGATTCTGAAAAAGAGTTGTTAAATCAGAAACTCATCAAATATGAGGATTCTACATCCACAGAAATTATGGTAATCATCATTTCTACAACTAAGGGTGAAGATATTAATTTCGTGGCTTGGCAGTTTGGGGAAAAGTGGAAAATTGGAAAGAAGGAAAAGGACAACGGCATCGTTTTTCTGGTTGCTTCAGACGACAGAAAAATCTCGATACAGCAGGGCCGCGATGTGGAAAAATACCTGACTGCTTCCGTGGCAGGACAAATCATAGATTATATTGTGGCACCTAATTTTAAGCGGGGACTCTGGTATGAGGGAATCAATCGCGGAACCGCAGCGTTGATGGAAACCGTGCAGGGAAAATACACACCTATTGTTTCCAAAGATTCTTCTGAACACGGGGGTGTCAGTTTTTTGAAAATTATTTTAATGGCGATTATTGTCATTATTATTTTGAGCAGTATTTTCAAAAACCGTGGTGGCGGAGGGGGCGATGATGATGTGATCCTTTCCCGACGTGGAAGAAGATCTTATCCCGGCGGATTTTTTCCATTTCCTATGGGTGGTGGTTTTGGTGGCGGAATGAGTCGTGGCGGCGGATTTGGTGGCGGCGGTTTCGGAGGATTTGGTGGAGGTGGAAGTTTTGGCGGCGGTGGCGCATCGGGAGGCTGGTGAAAACCGTAGTTTTGCAACTATATGAAAAATGCAGCACTGTTCAGATTGCATCTGATTGTATTTCTTTGGGGATTTACAGCAATTATAGGAAAACTCATTACTACAGATGCGAATACACTCGTGTTTTATCGGATGTTACTTGCTGCAACTTTTTTGTTTGTTTTTATCAGATTCATACAGAAAAAATCGTTGCATATTTCCAGGAGGCTTATGTATCAGTTAGTCACCATCGGTGGTTTCATGGCGTTTCACTGGCTTTGTTTTTTTCATTCGATTAAAATTTCCAACGTATCCATTGCATTAAGTTGCCTCTCACTTTCCACTCTGTTTGCTGCTATTCTGGAACCCATCGTTTTCAAAAGAAAAATAGATTTTTCCGAAGTTATTATCGGAGTAATTATTGTAATCTGTATTTCGTTGATTTTCAATGTTGAGTTTCGCTATAAGGAAGGAATTTTCTACGGAATTCTGGCCGCTCTTTTCGGAACTGTTTTTTCTGTGTTCAATGGCAAATTATACGGCAGAACCACTTCGGGGAATATTATTTTTTACGAAATTTTCGGTGGCTTTCTCCTTATCTTTTTATTTACTGTTTTATCCGGACAAATTGGAAATGTAGCAAATCTGAGTGGGAGAGATATTACACTGGTAGTGCTTTTAGCTGGAGTTTTTACTGCATTTCCCATGCTGGAATCTGTGAGTCTGATGAAGTATATTTCCCCGTTTACTCTGGTTCTGACAGTAAATTTAGAACCGGTGTACGGAATTATCCTTGCTTTTTTTATCTTTGGAGAATCGGAACAGATGAGTACTTTATTTTATATCGCGTCATTTGTTATGATTTTGGCAATTATTATCAATGGAATTTTAAAATCGAAAAGAACCAAAAAGAAACTAAACTCCGAAATCCAATGAAAAAATTACTAGCATTATTCATATTTACAGGAGTATTGGC
>JAEYOX010000090.1 GCA_023411265.1 Bacteroidota bacterium
ACAGGTAGAAATATTTCCAAGAATACTGCTATCGAAATTCCCGCTCACAATATTCCGGCTTTCAAACCATCCAAAACTTTCACTGAAAAAGTAAAAGCTAAAGTAGCTGTAAAATAATAACTGAGTATTAACATTTTAAATTTTTAGAAATGCCAAGCGGAAAGAAAAGAAAAAGGCACAAAGTAGCCACCCACAAAAGAAAAAAAAGAAGAAGAGCGAACAGACATAAAAAGAAAAAATAAGTCTCTTCTGATTTTAGAAATATATAGTATAGTTGGTGTTTTTATTTTTAATAAAGTATCGCCGACTATATTTTGTTTTAAGCAAACCCTAATTCCGTTTTCATCCATTAAAATTAATCTTATGAAGCAATGAAGAAAGAACTTATTGTATCGCATGAAGGTGAGCTGACCAAAATAGCTCTGCTGGAAGACGGCCGTCTTTTTGAACTCCATGAGGAGGAAGACAAAACCGACTTTGTAGTGGGAGATTTATTTATCGGAAAAGTAAAAAAACTGGCTCCCAACCTGAATGCTGCTTTTGTGAATATTGGCTACGGAAAAGATGCTTTTCTACACTATCACGACTTAGGACCGGAGTTCCTGACCTACAAAAAATTCCTGAAAGACACGCTCACAAAAAAGCAGACGTCTTCCAGTCTGAAAAATTTTCCCATTCAGAAGGAAATTAATAAAAACGGTACGGTAGACCGCGTTATTGCCAAAGACGAAATCGTACTGCTCCAGATCACCAAAGAACCCATTTCAACCAAAGGCCCACGTATTTCGACACAAATTTCCCTCACAGGCCGGTTTCTGGTTTTGATCCCTTTTGACAATAAAGTTTCCATCTCCAAAAAAATAGGTACAGCAGAAGAACGCGAACGCCTGCGAAACCTGATAGAAAGCATAAAACCTGAAGGATTCGGAGCCATCATCCGAACCGTAGCTGAAGGAAAAAAAGTAGCTGAACTGCACAATGACATGAATCAACTGGTGCAAAAGTGGGAAAGTACATTCAAAAATATTCAGAAAAATATCGTTCCCAGTAAGGTACTGAGCGAAGACGATAAAGCTTCCGCAATCCTGAGAGACAATTTCAATGCAGATTTCGTGAACATTATTTGTGACGACGAACAGATGGTGGCTGATATGAAAAGTTATTTGGAAGTTATTGCTCCGGAAAGGAAAAATATAGTTCAGTTTTACAACCATCATATTCCTTTATTGGAATACTACAATGTAGAAAAACAACTGAAACAAAGTTTCGGAAAACATGTCAATATTTCCGGTTCGAGGGGTGCCTATCTGGTAATAGAACACACCGAAGCCCTGCACGTAATTGACGTAAATTCAGGCCCGAATTTAAATTCCGCTTCCACAAATAAAGACCACGCTCTGAATGTGAATAAAATGGCAGCTACCGAAATTGCCCGCCAGCTGAGGCTTCGCGACATGGGCGGAATTATCGTGGTGGATTTTATCGACATGCCCAATGCAGAACACCGAAAAAACCTCTATGAACACCTGAAAGAAGAAATGAAACGTGACAAGGCGCGACACAAAATTCTTCCGCCCAGCCGGTTCGGACTTATTCAGATCACAAGACAGCGGAACCGTCCTGAAAAACAAATTGAAACCAAGGAAGAAAATCCTAATGCTACAGGAGAAATTCTGGCGCCAATTGTGGTAGTAGAACGCATGGAAGAAGCCATCCGAAATATTATTCAGAAAGAAAAAGGTAAACTTTTCCTTCATGTTCATCCTTTCGTGGAAGCCTATCTTACCAAAGGCATTATGAGCATCCAAACCAAATGGTACCTGAAGTATAAAAAATGGGTAACCATCGTACCGAGAGACAGTTTCAAATATCTTGAATACCGGCTCTACAATAACAAGAAAGAAGAGCTGATGAGCTATTCCAATTAAACCATTTAGTAGAAACTTACGTAACTTAAATAAGTTGTAAATGAAATTTAAAAGAACATTCTTCGCATTTGCTATCCTTTTTAGTTTTTCTGCAATTGCTCAAACTGAGCCAAAATATCCTGAGCTTACAGAAAATATGAAAAGGGTGGATCTTCTTATTCCTAAAATTCAAGATCCGGAAAATTATAGAGTTGAAATTCGTTTCGGGACCGAAATAGAAATATCAGAATGTGAACACACAAGTAGTTTTGATTTTAATATTAAAAATTTAAAAAAAGATTTCGGGTTGCCAAACCGACATATGTATTATTACATTGGAGAAAATCAACCTATTCAAATTTTGACGGTCACAGAAACGAAAGAATGTAATCCTGCTAAACAAATCACCAAAAAAGTACTGAGTGATCAAAATATATTTATAGAACATATCAGCACTCAGCCTATTCCTTTTTTTATTCCAAAAACCTGGACTGTTGAATATAGACTTTGGAAAGTCCATACTGATTTCAAAACCGCTAAGTAAAAATTGAAACAAGTTCTGCATTTTAACTGAGTAACTTAACCTTTTTTTTAAGCATCATTTGTTCACAATTATTAAATTTGAACTATGAAATTTGATGGAAGAGATTTACTGAAAAGAATAAAAAACACTGGCCTTTACGGAGAGGATGCTCACTCAGTGTATTCGCCGCCCTATCGCCCTCTTTTTTCATACGAAGAAATTCTGGAAAGAAATCCGCGCTTCGCTGCAGTTAATATTCTGTTGTATTTTAAAAATAATGAATGGCATTTCCCGCTGATGCAAAGAACAGAGCATGAAAGCGACCGTCACAGCGGGCAAATTTCACTTCCCGGAGGAAGTCGTGAAGCTGACGATGACAGCTTTGCCAGAACCGCAATTCGGGAAACTTCCGAAGAAATGGGCATTGAAGAACCCTATATTCGAATCATCCGTGAAATGTCGCCGGTGTATGTCCTTCCCAGCAATTTTTATGTGCATCCGTTCGTATCTTTCACCAAGAAAAACCCGACTTTTATTCCACAGGAAAACGAAGTAGTGGAACTAATTGAATTTCCTGTGTCCACTTTGCTTCAACTTCCGGACAAGCCTGAAATGATGGTGCTTCCCGGCTCCAGAAATCTGGAAGTTCCGGTGATCAACTTCGAAGGATACCGAATCTGGGGAGCCACTTCTATGATCATGAGTGAATTCAGTCAGGTTCTGAAAAATATGTAACTTTGCAGATTATGTTAAAACGAATGGCGAAAAAGAATATTTTCACCGATGCTTTTGGTACCCCATACGTCTTGAAAAGACTGATTATTTTTATTTTGGGAATTGTATCTTACAGAAGATTCAACGGATTCAATAAACTGACGATAACAGGAACTGAACATCTTCAGGATCTACCCGATTCCAACGTTCTTTTTGTTTCCAATCACCAGACTTATTTTGCGGATGTTGCAGCGATGTATCATGCTTTCTGCGCTGTAAATAACGGGTATTTAAACACCATTAAAAACCCTGTTTATCTTTTGAATCCTAAAGTAGATTTCTATTATGTAGCAGCGGAAGAGACCATGAACAAAGGAATTCTTGCCCGAATCTTTAAAATTGCAGGCGCAGTAACAGTGAAAAGAAGCTGGCGTGCTGAAGGCAAAAATGTCAACCGGATTGTGGATATGAACGAAGTTGACAATATCATGAAAGCTTTGGATAACGGATGGGTGATCACATTTCCGCAGGGAACTACGGCCGCCTTCGCTCAGGGAAGAAAAGGAACTGCCAAGCTGGTGAAAACTCAAAGGCCGATTGTGGTTCCTATTAAAATAAATGGTTTCCGAAGAGCTTTTGATAAAAAAGGACTCCGCATTAAAGTAACCGGAGTGCGACCAACACTGGAATTTAAAAAACCGCTGCAAATAGATTATGAAACCGAAACAGCACAGGAAATTCTCAATAAGATCATGATTGCTATTGAACAAACCGAAGATTTTAACCTTTTGCATCAGTATGAAGAAGAACTGAAAGCAAAGAAAAAAGAAATTCCTTCCTAATCTGTCTTGTATGAAAAAAACTATCGCTCTATTCATCCTTTTCCTTATCGCATCATGCAACACTCACAAGGTGTATTCAGATTTTGATTACAGCTATTCCCGAAGCGGAGGATTTGCGCCAGTTTATGAAAATTTTCTGATCAAAGGGAACAAAGCGCATTATTCTTTTGAAGGCCAGGGAAAGAAAATCAAAAAAAACTTCAAAATTTCCGCGGATGAAATACAAAAGCTGGAAGAAGTATTGGCAGCCAATAACTTTAGGATGATACAGGAAGACCGCAAAAAACTCTATGATTACATCAGCATTTCCATAAAAGTAAACCGCGGTCCGCAATCTGCCAGTAAAACAGACGCAAGTTACATCATGGTACAAGACCAGGAAAAATGGGATCGGGTGACACAGGCTTTTCAGGAGTTGCTGAACTCAAAACTGAATACAAATCCCTAAATAAAACAGTAAAGATAAGCATGAACATCGCTGACGCCTTTGAGAAAGCACAACATAAAACCCGAGTTCTTGTCGCAGGAAACGAAGTACCGCAACTGCTAAAAAATATTTTGAACTTTCATGGGAAAAATTTCGATGAAGTTACTGAAACGCCCGCGGATACAGAAAATGATTTTGCGCTATATTTCACTCATGACATCATCGCAGGTTCCGATTTCCGGCCTAATATCGCACTGATTACAACACCTGTAAACGCTGAAGAAAGCCAGTTGCTCGTCAGCAAAATGACTTCGGGCGGAATTTTAATTTATCCGGAAAACCATGTTCACTTTTTGGAAGCGTTACAACAAACTCCTAACTATTTCAGACAATTACCCTACAGCACCTCCGAATACAGCCAGAAAGACGGCTATTTTATCGCTAAAACATCCTTAGGGGAATTACCCTTGGAAATTCAGGAATTAGAAACGATGATGCATCTGGAAGGCCTCAGATTATGCTGTCAACAATTCGGGCTGTTGGAAGAAGAATTTTATGAAGCATTGTTGGCGGTTTCTTCAATGTGATTGTCAAAATTTAATCATAAAAAAAGTCCTTCCACAACGTTGCGGAAGGACTTTTTCTGTTCAAGGATTATTAATCAATAATTTCAAATTCTATCGGCATGGTACCGGTTCTCAGGTTTCCGATTTCATCATAGGCCGCTTTAGAAAGATCCAAAGCTCTGGCTGAGTGAAACGGACCGCGGTCATTAATAGTAACCACTACACTCTCGCCGTTTCTCAAGTTGGTTACCTTCACTTTGGTACCGAAGGGAAGAGTTCTGTGCGCTGCAGTGAATTTAGTGTTGTAAAAAATCTCGCCACTGGCCGTTTTTCTTCCGTTAAATTTGTCGTGATAATACGACGCATAACTTGTTTTCACCTCATCATTGTCATTGGTATTATTCTTGAAAGAATACAGACCAAGAGTTGAAATCATCATTATGATTACGAGAATTTCTCTTTTCATCATTTTGAATTTTTTTTGGTTTGACGAGGGCAAATTTAGAACGAAATAACAATGGGCAACTATTATTGTGTTAACGAATGTTAATGTTATGTTAAATAAATTGCAAAAAGACTCATAAACCCTGTAAGAAAAGCCCTTGCGAAAGAATGTTAAATAGTGTTAAATTTATACTTAAAAAGTTAAATTAATTAACTGTTATTCCATTTCTAAAAAGCTATAAGAAACATATAAAGTTGACTTCTAATTGATTATAAATATCAAAACGCTCAAAAGTGAACGTTTTATAATCAGATAAAAATTTTTTATTTTCCAATACAATTTATACCACTACGCCATACAAATCGAACTCTTCTGCAGCGGTGATCTTGATATTCATGAAACTTCCGGGAGAAATGTAAACATAAGTGGCTTCTACAAGGACGGTATTATCAACATCCGGTGAATCAAATTCTGTGCGTCCCACAAAATAATTTCCTTCTTTTCGGTCGAAAATACAGCGGAATACTTTCCCGATTTTCTCCTGATTTTTTTCCCAAGAAATATGAGACTGCAATTCCATAATTTCTTCCACTCTCCTTTCTTTCACTTCCTGCGGAATATCGTCCTGAAGGTGATAGGCGTGGGTATTTTCTTCGTGGGAATACGTGAAACAACCCAGCCTGTCAAATCGCTGTTCGGCCACCCAACTTTTCAGTTGTTGAAAAATTTCCTCCGTTTCGCCGGGATAACCTACAATCAGCGTGGTGCGAATCGCCATATCCGGAGCATATTCTCTGAATTTTCTAAGCAAATCATTGGTTTTCTCTGCGGTTGTTCCTCTTCGCATCGATTTAAGGAGATCAGAATTAATGTGCTGCAATGGAATGTCAATATAATTGCAGACTTTCGGTTCTGTGCGAATGATTTCCAGAACATCTTCCGGAAACCCTGAAGGAAAGGCATAATGCAGTCGAATCCACTCGATCCCTTCCACGGTTGCAAGTTCACGCAAAAGATCTGCTAGTGCTCTTTTTTTATACAAATCGAGACCGTAGTACGTGAGATCTTGGGCTATAAGAATAAGCTCTTTTGTTCCACTTTTTGCGAGGCTGCGTGCTTCTTCGGTTAATTTTTCTATCGGTTTAGAAATATGTCCGCCTCTCATGAGCGGAATTGCACAAAAGGAACACGGTCTGTCGCATCCTTCAGATATTTTCAGGTAGGCATAATGTTTTGGAGTTGTTGTCAGCCGCTCTCCTACGAGTTCGTGTTTATAATCTGCACCCAACTGCTTTAATAAAAAGGGCAGTTCGCGGGTTCCGAAATACTGATCCACATTCGGAATTTCCTTTTCTAAATCCGGTTTGTAACGTTCGGAAAGACAACCCATTACAAACACTTTTTCTACTTCGCCTCTTTCTTTTGCTTCTACCGCATCCAGAATCGTATTAATACTTTCCTGCTTGGCATTATCGATAAAACCACAGGTATTGATTACCACAATATCGCCGCGATCTTCATGAACCACTTCCTTTCCGTTGGCGGCCAATTGTCCCATCAGCACTTCGGAATCCACTACATTTTTGGAACACCCTAGTGTGATGACATTAATTTTCTTTTTTCCTGTTGATTTTGTGCGCATAGTAAAGCTAAACTAAATTTATGTAGGCAACAGCTGAACATCAGAATTGCAGGGTGCAAATTTAGCAATAAAAAAAGAACCATTTCTGATTCTTAAAAAGTTATCTGATATCAGAAATTTTCCTGACTGAAGGTAGGTTGCATTTTATCTTTTTCGGACAGAATAACCTCTGTCAGCGGCAGTCTCCAATCGATCTTGAGATCATGATCGTTCCAGATGATGCCACCTTCCGAATCTTTATTATAATAATTGTCGCATTTATAAGCAAAAATTGCAGTTTCAGAAAGCACCGCAAATCCGTGTCCGAAACCGCGGGGAACATAAAGTTGCTTCTTATTTTCACCAGAAATTTCCAACCCGAACCATTTCCCGAAAGTGGGTGAATCGCGGCGTAAATCTACGGCTACATCCCAAACCGTACCTTCCAGACACGACACCAGTTTGGCCTGTGCGTGTTCGCCTTTCTGCAGATGAATACCTCTTAGCACCCCGAAAGATGATTTTGAAATATTATCCTGCACGAAATGACCGTTCATGCTGGTAATTTCCGAGAATTTTTTCTCATTAAACTTTTCATAGAAGTAGCCCCGTTCATCCTCGAAAACAGTGGGTTCTATAATGTAGCAATCTTTTAAAGGGGTTTCAGAGAGGGTCATAATCGATCTTTTATCAAGACATAAAAGGTATTGATAATAATAAATATATCTTTAAAGATATTGCTATTGTCAATATATTTCATGTTCAGCCGCAGCTTCTCAGGCATTATTTCTTTTATATAAGTTTCTTCCGGATCCTGTGATTGCGCTAAAATTTCACTTTCGTTTCTGAATTTAATAGATGCAAAATCCGTAATTCCAGGTCTCACGGATAGCACCTTTTTTTTGTGTTCCTCGGTATAAAGCCGGGTATATTTTTCCACCTCCGGTCGTGGACCCACAAAAGACATATCTCCCATCAGCACATTAAAAAGCTGAGGAAGTTCATCCAATTTATAATTTCTGAGATAATACCCCACGGAAGTCACTCTTGGATCTTTTTTTCCTATGGTAAGAGCGCCTTTGCCAGCAGAGCCGGGATGCATAGTTCTGAATTTTAAAACTTTAAATTCACAGCCATTTTTGCCAATCCGTTCCTGACGGAAAAGCATTCCTCCTCTGCTGTCTAAAATGACAAAAATGCCAATTAAGATGAACAAAGGGGAAAGAATCAGAATCCCTACAATGGAAAATAAAATATCAAATATTCGTTTCATTTCCAATTACACGCTGATAAGATTCTTCAACGACGTGACAGATAAAATCCACTTGGTCATCTGTCAGTTCAGGATAAATGGGAAGTGATATTTCCCTAGAATAAATATCATAAGAAACGGGATAATCTTCCATTTTATAGCCAAGATCTTTGAACAAAGTGAGCATTGGCATAGGGATAAAATGTACATTTACGGACACCCCTTTTTCGACAATTTCGTTAATGATTTCATCCCTCTGATCTTCAGAAATATTCCAGATTTTCAATGGATAGATATGATAACTGGAGGTGCGGTAGTCATCCTTAAGAACTGGAACCTGAGCCCAGGATCTGTTGTTGAAAAATGTTTGATATCTTTCCCCTACTCTAATTCTTTCCGGAAGCATTTCTCCGGAGTATTTTCGAATCTGTGCTAAACCTATTGCAGCACACAAATCCGGCATATTTATTTTTAATCCTGGAAATACAATATCGTACTGCCAGCTGTTTCCTCCCCCTTGTGATTTTGTAAAAGCATCTTTAGTTTGTCCATTCAATGTCCAAAGCCTTAACACGCGGTATTCTTCTGCGTTTTGGAAAGGAGCTGGCAAATTAAGGGATATCGCGCCACCTTCTGATGTGGTCACATTTTTAACTGCATGAAAAGAAAAGACGGTGATATCCGTCAATTTTCCTGTCCGGGACTTTTTATAATGAGCTCCAAATGAATGAGCTGCATCTGATAACAACAAAATTCTGCCGAGTTTATGTTGATTTTCTGATTCTGGAGAAAATTTTGTTTTTATTTTCTGATTATTGACCAATTGATTTAACTCCTGATAATGACAAGGCAAACCCGCAACATCCACTGGGATAATCACTTTGGTACGTTCAGTAATCGCTGCTTCTATTTTATTAATATCTATAGTAAAGTCTTCTTTTACATCTACCATTACTGGAGTTGCTCCACATCTTATCACCGCCAAAGCTGTTGCGCAATAGGTATAAGCAGGAACGATAACTTCATCTCCTTTTTTAACACCAAACCATTTTAATACAAGAATTGCCCCAGATGTCCAAGAATTTACACATAGGGTATTTTCAACATCTGTGAATCGAGAAATCTCATCTTCAAAAGCCTTTACTTTGGGACCTGTTGTTATCCAGCCTGACTTCATAGTGTCCACTACTTCATTGATAATATCGTCATCAATATAAGGCGGCGAAAACGGAATTTTCATATATTATTAAAATATTTTATAAATCTGTACATTTTTCTTCCCCGAAAACTTTCAAAGACTTCCAAAACTAAGTATTCTGAGTCCTTGTAAAACTGGACAGCCTTTTCATTTTCATCATAATCAGTTGTTAATGCGATGGGTAATAAATCAGTATTGATTTTATTAACCTCCGTTTCAAAACCCTTCAAAAGCAGCTTCCCATATCCTTTCTTATTTTTCTTGCTGGCTATACTGAGGAGTTCGGCAAATATAATACTATTTTTTTCAGATTTAATAATTTTATAACCAACTC
>JAEYOX010000016.1 GCA_023411265.1 Bacteroidota bacterium
TCTTGATATAGTTCATTTGCGGCCGCAGATTCCAGCTTCCCTTGGTGTAGAAATCGGCCATGATTTTCAGGTCAAAATGCTCACCAATAGGCTGATAATATCCAAAATTATTAAAGAAAAATCCTACATCCTGACGTTCGCCAAAGCTTGGAATCAGAATTCCTGCCGAACGTTTATCGGAAAAAGGAAGAATGGCAAAAGGCAAAATGAGTGGTGTAGGAACTTGTTCCACATACATTTGAATAGGCCCTGTAACTACTTGAGAGGACTGATTTCCTTTGATAAGCTTAATGTTGGGAGCCAGAAGATGATAATCAGCCAGAGAATCTTTTTTCGCCAGAAAATATTCATCTGTAGTATAAAGCCCTCTTCTCATGAAGAAAACAGAATCGTTATATTTCTTGGTTTTCTGAGCTACAATCACCCCTTCGCTTTCTTCAGTTCTCGCGTTATAGGCGATGGCCTGCCGGGTTTTGAAATTATACTGGAAATCTCTGTATTCGTACGGTTTCCCGCCTTGGGTTGCTACCGCGGTACCAATAATTCTTCCCGTCGAATCTACTTCCCCACGGGCATATATTTCGTTCCGGCTCCAGTCGATACGGATATAATCTGCATCAATCTGCATATCCTGATACCGAACTTGAGCATTTTTATTCAGATAGGTCATTTTCATATTATTATGAAAATCGGTTCTTTCACTATCCGCTTTTGTACGTACAATATCATCCAGTTGTTCCCGTTCAATACGAAGAGTATCTGCGGAGCGAACCGTGTCATTAACCACCTTATTTTCAGACAAATTTTGAGCTTCCAGCTGTGCTAAAAAACTGTTAAAAATTAGGATAATTAAAATATGTAATATATTTTTGAAGCCGGTTTTGATTTCTGTTATTTTTCTGTTTCAGATGCCAAAATTAAAATAATTTTTAAGATTTGAAGATGATAACGAGATTTTGTTCTAAAAAATATTTTTTCCTTTTTTTCCTCCTTATATTCCCATTTATAGCCGCACAGAAAAAGTTCACCATCGTTCTGGATGCAGGACACGGAGGCCACGATCACGGTGCAGCAAGAAAATATGACGGCTTGGGATATATTGCAGAAAAAGACATCACGCTTTCTGTAGTACTAAAAATCGGAAGAATGCTGGAAAGAGATAAGGATTTCAAAGTTATCTATACCCGCAAAACAGACGTATACCCCTCATTAACAGAGCGAACCAATCTTGCCAACAGAAGCAAAGCAGATCTTTTCATCTCCGTACACGTGAATGCAAGTCATAAAACTACACCCTACGGAACTGAAACTTTCGTTCAGGGACCAGATCAGAATAAAACCAATCTGGAAGTGGCTAAAGCAGAAAATGATGTGATTTTTCTTGATGCGCAGGACAGAGCCACTTTTGCATCTTACGACCCTACCTCTCCTGAATCTTTGATTGCTTTGAAACTGCAGCAAAGCAAATATTTGGAAAGCAGTCTTATTTTTGGCGGAATGGTAGAAGAAAACTTCGTGAATAAAGACAAGCGGTTTTCGCGTGGAGTAAAACAGCAAAACCTGCATGTTCTCCGGATGAATGCAATGCCTTCTGTTCTAATAGAACTTGGTTTTGTAAGCAATTATGATGAAGCGCAGTATCTTGCTTCTGATAAAGGTCAAAACGAATCTGCTGAAAGTATTTATAACGCCATCGTCAGTTATAAAAAAGCGAGAGATAAAAAGAGCGGCAGGGAAATCGCAGCCAAAGAGCCGGAAAAGCCAAAAGAACAACCTTTGAAAAACGATTTCAGGATTTTACTGATGAGTTCTCCTATAAAATACAACTTTGGAGATCCTATTTTCAAAGGGCTTAATTATATTCTCCCCATCAAAGAAAATAATATTTATAAGTACTATTACAGTGTTTCCAATTTTGCCTCAATTCGGGATGCCAATCTGAAAACCGCCCGTGATGCAGGTTTCAAAAACGCCTATGCAGTCGGGTTTGTACCGGAACAAGCTTTGAGCAACGGATATTACACACTTGAAGTGTATGTAGGAAAGGACAAGCTTTCCAGCGACTCTTACATTCTGAAAACCTTAAAAGACACCAAACGCGAGAAAATCAGCGGATTATTTTACTACACCTACGGAAATGTAAAAACCCTGGAGGAAATAGTGCAGATTCAGAAAAACCTTGAAGAAAAGGGCATTAAGAATTCTGTAATTCAGAAAGTATCCAAATAAGACAATATATTTTTAGACTCGACAAATTATCCTTAATTTTGCATTCCGAATTTTTGGCCTATTCGTCTAGTGGTTAGGACTCAAGATTTTCATTCTTGCAACAGGGGTTCGATTCCCCTATAGGCTACAAATTTTAATTAAAAAAATAAAGAAATAAATTTGCAGGATTAAAAATAAGTTATATCTTTGCACGCACAATTGAGAAGCAATTATGGCAAATCATAAATCAGCATTAAAGAGAATCAGACAAAACGCAGCTAAAAGACTGCGCAACCGTTACTACCACAAAACTGCAAGAACAGCTTTGAAGGAATTAAGAAATGAGGAAGATAAAAAACTGGCTTCTGAACAATTGCCAAAAGTAATCTCTCTGTTGGATAAACTTGCAAAAAAGAACATTATCCACAAAAATAAGGCGGCTAACTTGAAAAGCAAGCTTACAAAACACGTTAATAAATTAGCTTAATTTATACAGAGGCCCGTTCGTCTATCGGTTAGGACTCAAGATTTTCATTCTTGCAAGAGGGGTTCGATTCCCCTACGGGCTACATTTAAAATAAAAGGACTTTTTCGGAAGTCCTTTTTTCATTTACAATAGCGTAAGATATTACAACATCCATTCATAAAAAAGCTAAGTGGGGATAAGTAAACACTGATCTTTTATCAGTCTACAATATAGAAAAACCGCACCTTTAAAAATGCGGAATTTGTTTTCGATGTATTTTCGTTTTAATCAATCATTTCAAACCTTGCATATTCTGCAATTTTCTTCGGAATTTTAATTCCATCAGGCGTTTGATTGTTTTCCAGAAGAGCTGCCATAATCCTTGGGAGTGCCATAGCGGAACCGTTCAATGTATGTACCAATTGGGATTTTCCCTCATTTCCTTTATACCGGCATTTCAGTCTATTGGCCTGGAAAGTTTCAAAATTGGAAACAGAACTTACTTCCAGCCATTTTTCCTGAGCAGCACTCCAGACTTCAAAATCGTAGGTCATTGCCGAGGTGAAACCCATATCGCCGCCGCAAAGACGCAGTATCCGGAACGGAAGTTCAAGATCCGTCAGGATTTCTTTCACATGTTCTACCATTTCTTCCAACGCTGCATAGGAGTTTTCCGGTTTCTCAATTCTTACAATTTCTACTTTTTCAAACTGATGAAGACGGTTCAGTCCGCGAACATGCGCACCATAACTACCCGCTTCCCTTCTGTAACATTGGGAAAAAGCTGTATTTTTCACAGGAAGCTGTCTTTCATCCAGAATCACATCGCGGTACAGATTCGTAACCGGAACTTCAGCCGTAGGAATCAAATACAGATCGTCTATCCCAATATGGTACATTTGCCCCTCTTTATCCGGCAACTGACCGGTTCCGTATCCTGAAGCTTCGTTCACAACATGTGGCGGATTGACTTCCAGATAACCGGCATCTATATTTTTATCCAAAAAATACTGAACCAAGGCTCTCTGCAAACGTGCTCCTTTTCCGAAATAAACCGGAAATCCTGCTCCTGCGATCTTCACCCCAAGTTCAAAATCTATTAAGTTATATTTTTTTGCCAGTTCCCAATGCGGAATATTTCCCTCACCCAGTCCTTCCACATCGTGGGACTGATAGACGATTTCATTATCATCAGCAGAAATTCCTGCTTTCACTTTGTGATACGGAATATTGGGAAGTTGGTAAAGGATATTCTGAAGGTGCATTTCAGACTCTTTGAGTTTTGCCTGCAACACCTGTGAATTTTCTTTATAATCCGCAGTTTTCGCCTTGGCAGCGTCGGCTTCTTCTTTCTTTCCTTCTTTCATTAACAAGCCTATTTCCTTGGATATTTTATTCATCTGAGCCAGATTCTCATCCAGTTCAAACTGTATTTTTTTCCTATCATCATCTGCAAGTATGGCTTCATCCACCAGATGCAACTGAGAGAAATTTCTTTTATTTAAACCTTCCAAAACGCGTTCTTTGTTTTCGCGTAAAAAATTGACCTGTAACATACAGTTGAGTGAGATTAGTTAAAATTCGTGCACGAAAATAAAAAATATGGCAGCTTTTGAATTCGTGCAATGCAAAACTAAGGATTATTTGTGGATTCTAATAACGTTAGGCTGGCCATTCTGCTTGGTGAAAACCAGCTGCTGATTATATAGTGCACTCGAAACTTGAAAAATTTCCGGCGTATAAGTATAATAAAGGATCAGCGTATCCCGCGTGATAGATTGTGTGCTGTCGTTAATTCTGGAAAACAATTGAAGCGCAATTCGGGAACGGTACATTTTTTTATCGGCAACAGAATCTGTAAGCACTCTTGTGGCTCCTGCTATATACTCAATATACGAAACCGTATCAGCATTTTTCTTCAGGTTGACCGTGACGGGAGCATTGTCAGTAGCACCGTCCACATCGTTCATTGAAACAGAAAAATACGATCCGGGAATATTTTTATTCAGCATATCCTGCCCGAGGGAATCGATATATAGATGTATAATCTGGTCAATATTTTGCAACGGTTCCTCTTTCCTGCAGGAAGCAACAATAATGAAAATAAAAACCAGTAGAAAAAAAATGTTTTTCATGTACAGCAAAGATAAAATTTCTTCACGAAAAGAAACCTCGGGATTTTACTTTTCGCAGTAAAAGCCGCATTTCAGATTTTGAAAGAAGGAAATCTGTGAATCGGAACTCAGTAATTTGGTAAAATTTCCAAAAAAGAAGTGCAGAAGAAATACAATAAGACACCGTGGTTGCAAAACAAGCCCCCAAAATCCCCCACTTCGGAATGCAAAACCAGGAAAGAAGCAGCATGAAGATCAATCCGACTATTGATTTTATGTTCAGAATTTTAAGCTTATTTACAGCCGAAAAATAATGCCCAATAATATTGCTGACCGCCATTGCAAGAATGCCAGGAGAAAGAAGAAGAATCACATTTTTAGTCTGATGAAAATCCTCCCCGAAAAAGAAAACATATCCCGAGGACGGAATCAAAAGAAAAACGGTTAAAAACAAAATAGTTAGAAGAAAACTGATACGAACAGAAATTTTAGTTTTTTCAATTGCCACCTGTATATTACTTGTATTCACTACATTCGAATACAAAACCACTGAAAGACTTCGGCTGATGGTCCATACCGCTTCAGAAATAGCAACACCCACTGAGAATATACCCACACTCGAAAATCCTTTGAAAAATTCAAGGAAATAAAATGATAGGCGGTAATTTAAAAATTGTACAAACGCACTCAACTGTGTTTTCCAGCCATAACTGAACATTTTTCCGGCCAAAGATTTAGAAAGAGAAATTCGTGTTCTCTTAAAATTCTTAAAAAGATAAATCGAACTGATGACAAAAAGTGAAAAATAACACGCTATTTGTGCTACAAAATACATTTCTACATCTGTAAGTCCTACAATAAAAACCAACACCGATACGAAGAAAAGGTGAACTGCCACTTGTAACACCGAAAATACATTAAATTTTATAATATCCTGACTTCCAATGAAAAAACTAATATTGGTATTATAAAGTGACAATAGAACCGAGAGCGCAACGAGATACGGCCAAATATCTGCAGCATGTGGAACCACCCCAAAAAACATCACAACACCAACTCCCACTAAGGCTGACCAGCCATAAGCAAAGAGCAACACCTGTTCTTTGGGATACTTTTTCAGAAAGTAAGAAACACTTCCGGCAACAAAAATATTGCTGAAAAAACTGATGATGGCCAAGTCCGCAGTTACTAGAGAGATCAATCCTCTTCCCTCGCTTCCCCAAACATGGGTAGAAAAAATGATTATCCCAAAGTTGAAAAACAACATCAGGAACCGCGAAACGATTGTTTGAAAAACCGTATTTCCTCTCATAAAGCGTTTTCTATAAAACGTACGAAACTTTTCCTGATAAGATTCCAGTTGTAATGACGGTCATATTCTTGGCGTGCATTCTGTGCATGATGGCTGTACAATTCTGGATTTTTCAGGTAATTTTCAATGATTTCAGCAATGCCATTTGAATCATGAGGATGTACAAGATATCCGAATTTGGAAACATCAACATGTTGACGTGTAGCCTTGAGATCAGTATATATCACTGGTTTTCCTGAGGCTATATAATAAAAAATCTTGATCGGAAGACAATGATGATTTTCCAGATTCATTTCCCGAAGGTCAAAACAAATGTCTGCCTCGGAATAGGTTTCTGTAAACTGCTCAAATGCAACAGGCTTTTTAATGATAATATGTTCCCATGAATATCGGGAAAGCAAATCAGAAAAGTAAATTTCATCGGCTTTAGGCGGATTGCCCACCAATAAGATCTTAACGGTAAGTTGAGGGTTTCGTTTTCTTAATTCATCAGCGGCATTAAAGAAATTCTCAATACCCTTTTCTTTTGAAAAAGAACCTGTATAAGCCAGATGAATCACATTTGGAATGAGCTTTTTTATACTTCTTCTGATATAAATCTCATCCGGATAATAAGGCAGAACAATGTTCTTTTTGAAAGGAAAAACATAAGCTAAGGGAAATCTCTTGGTTTTTTCGCCGAAGATAAAATGTGTACTCAGAAATCCCGCATACAACTGAATGAGAAAAAAACGAATGGTATGAAAAATATTGAAAGGGAATGCAAAGCGGCTCACCATCCTTTTGGAGGGATACCATTCCGTAATATCATAAACAAGACAGCATTTTTTACTGATTTTTTTAAAAGCTACAACGGCCAACGGCTCGGAGCAAATGGTACAATCCGGTTGAAACTGCTGAATCACCTTTCTGAAAATCCGCATTTTAGCATTCGTATCAAGATGCAGTACAGGATAAGACTCTATTTCAATTCCGTTTAAAGTTCCTTCAAAATCGGAGGAAAGACTGCATATTTTTACCTTATGGCCGTTTTTGTAAAGTGCTTTTGCCTGATGATGAAAAATTCGGTCATCATCATATTGGTGTGAAGTGGTGAGGAAAAGAATTCTGGCCATAAAACTTCCTGTAAAACTGACAGATTAAAAAATAGCCTTTGCTTCGGAAAGTTTTCGGATAACTTTCACGCCTTCCGCTTTATAATGATCTTCGAAAACATCAAAATAAACCGTTTGCATCCCAAAAGCCAAACCACCTTCTACATCAGCTACCCAATCGTCGCCAATCATCACAGAATATTCAACTTCGGCACCTGCTTTTTTCAAAGCGTATTCAAAAATTTCGGGACTAGGCTTTCGTATATCTATTTCATCTGCACTGGTAATGGTTTGGAAATAATTTTTAATTCCGGATAGTTCACATTTTCTTGCGGTAACTTCAGCAAAACCATTGGAAAGAACATGGAGTTGATACTTTTTTTCGGAAAGGTACTCCAGAAGTTCAAAAGCACCGTCTACCAGTTCATTATAATTCAGTATTTCATCCAGAAACTGATGTTCAAATTTTTGGGAAAGTTCCAAATCATCGATTCCAAAAAAAAGAAAACTATCATAGAAACGATGCTTGCGAAGGTATTCCTTATCAATCTTTCCATCCCGGATCTGTGCCCATAGGTTTTCATTAATCGTATAATATTCCCTGTGAAAATCCTCGAAATGAATGGAAAATTTGTCCGAAATCCCTTCTCGTTGATAAAGATCAAGAAGCGTCAAACGGGCATTTTTCCTGTGATCCCAAAGGGTATTGTCGAGGTCAAAAAAAATGTGCTGTATCATGACAGCACAAATGTAAATAATTAATTTTTGGTGATGGGAAAGCTTTTGTTTTTTGTTTTCAGAACTTCCACGCTTCTGGAAAATCTCAGTAAAAAATCAATGGTTTCTTTTTTAGGTTTGAGATTTTTTCTTTTTAAAGTGTCATTTTTTTTCATAGGCAATTTCTTACCTTTTTAAACGCTGAAAAAAAAATATTATTGTCTGGTGAGTGAAATCTGATGTTCCTCAATCATCTTTCGTAGATTGATGAGTGCATAACGAACCCTGCCCAGTGTTGTATTGATACTACTATCGGTATGTTCAGCAATTTCCTTGAAACTAAGGCCATCAAAAAAACGCAGTTTGATCACTTCCTGCTGGTTTTCCGGCAAATATTGCAGAAGGTTCATCATGTCTTGGTTGATCTGCTGAGTAACCATTTGATCTTCAATGTTATCTGTAGGCTCACGCAAGATATCAAAAATGGAATATTCTTCATTCTCATACGTAGTTTCTGAAACCTTTATATGTTTGGATTTCAGCCGGTAATGATCAATAATAAGATTATGTGCAATTCGTTTCGCCCAAACGTTGAATTTTCCTTCTTCGTTATAGCGTTTTTGTTTCAGGGTTACTATAATTTTCATGAAGGCATCCTGAAAAAGGTCATTGGCCAAATCCTGATCCAGAACTTTATAAAATATAAAAGAGTATATTTCCTTTTGATGCCGCTCTATAAGTGTTGCCAGAGCTGTTTCATTACCATTTTGATACTGTGTAATAAGAATGCTGTCTGCTGTGGTTTTCATAACTTTTTCTTCAATATAATATTTTTTATCCTCTTTAATTAAAAAGGGAGTAAATAGGTATAAAAATAAACGAAGTAAAAATTATTCTATAGGCATTTTTCTTTTATGCAGTAAATATAAATAATATTTTTAATATATCTTAAACAACTTGATATTGGATGACATTTTCTTTCACGTTTTACTTTAAAAGGTCACGAATCATCACTACCGGTACATTGATGGTGAAATTCAGATTAAATCCTTCCATTATTTTTCCGTGCAAGCCATCTGTTCCGAGAGGAAATGCATACCCACCAGTTAAATCTACAAGTCCGAAAAGGGTAACTCCAACTTTCGGGGCGATATATTGTGTGGTGATTTCCGCACCGCCTAAGAAATAATAAGCGTGGTTTAAATCAACATTTTTTTCAAAATTAATTAAAATATCCGCCTGAATTTTTGGGAGAGCTGCAAACTTACCATTTACACTTCCCAATAACCCAGCAGCACCCAGCCTGAAAAGAACATGGTCATTCTCCAGAAACAGCAACCTTCCTCCGATTTCAGCAAAACTTTGATTTTGATACACATATCCAGCGTGCACCAGAGTATGTACGGTGAGCTGAGCTTTCGTTAGGCTGCTCATCAAAAAGAACAAAGTAATGGCTAAAAATAGTTTAAGTTTCATGATATAGGATCTATTTATTGCGGTAAAGTTAAAAAAAACTGCTTCACTTTTTTAATGAAGCAGTTTTCTCTTATTGGATTCATAAAAATCAAATTCCGAATTCTTTTCTCACATCTTCCACCCTGTCGAGCTTTTCCCATGTGAAAAATTCGAGGTCAGCGATAGTCTTTTCGTTGGCTTTTCCTTTATTAAAAGTTTTGCTGGCAGTATAATATTCTCTTCCCATGTGTCCGTAGGATGCAGTTTCCTGATAAATCGGATTTCTGAGTTTGAGATTTTTTTCAATTGCAAAAGGTCTTAAATCGAAAAGTCCACTCACTTTCCGAGCGATTTCGCTGTCGGAAAAATTTACTTTGGAAGTACCGTACGTATTAATATACAATCCGCATGGTTCTGCCACGCCTATGGCATAAGAAACCTGTACCAGAACTTCATCTGCAACACCTGCAGCCACTAGGTTTTTCGCAATATGTCTTGTCGCATAGGCAGCACTCCTATCCACCTTGGAAGGGTCTTTCCCTGAAAACGCGCCACCACCGTGCGCTCCCTTTCCACCATAGGTATCAACAATTATTTTTCTTCCGGTAAGCCCTGTATCACCATGAGGGCCTCCAATGACAAACTTCCCTGTCGGATTGATATGGTAGGTAATCTCATCGTTGAATAATGCTTGAATTTCTGGTTTTTGATGCGCTCTTACTTTCGGTATAAGAATATTAATGATGTCCTTTCTTATTTTGGCCAGCATCGCTTCATCGCTACCGAATTCATCATGCTGTGTAGAAACCACGATCGAGTCTATCCTCACCGGCTTATGATCATCGGAATATTCAATGGTAACCTGGGATTTCGCATCGGGACGCAGGTATTGTATGGCTCCGTTTTCTTTTCTGAGCGCGGAAAGTTCTTTCAGAATTGAATGAGCGAGATCCAGAGGAAGCGGCATATAATTATCCGTTTCGTTGGTAGCATATCCGAACATCATACCTTGGTCTCCAGCACCTTGCGCGTTCGCTCTGGTTTCAAAATCAGCATCTTCGCTTACGCGATCCACTCCCTGATTTATATCAGGCGATTGCTCATGAATGGCCGATATAACGCCACAGGAATCTCCATTGAACATGTATTCGCCTTTGGTATAGCCAATTCCGTTGATTACATCTCTTGCAATACTCTGAACATCAAGGTATGCTTTAGATTTTACTTCTCCAGCTAATACCACCTGACCTGTTGTGACCATAGTTTCACAGGCCACTTTGGAAGTGGGATCGTATGCTAGGAAATGATCGATAAGCGCGTCAGATATCTGGTCAGCAATTTTATCCGGATGTCCTTCCGAAACGGATTCCGATGTAAATAAATATGACATATTGTTATTATTTAAAAAATTTAGTGGGTGAAGAAAAATACACCGAAAAAGAAACCTGGAACTAAAATAGAAATTCTGTTTTAGCATTTTTTTCCGAGGTTGCAATCAGCTCAAATTTTTCCTCCTTTCAGCGGACAAATGTACTGACATTTTTTTAATTCAGCAAAGCAGACCAAGCCGATATAAACTTTTCCTATTGCGGTTTTATACTGATATAATCTTCAGGCGTTTCGAAATAATTCAGTTTATTTTCTACAGATTTCTTCACAAAAGAGGTAAACTCATCAATAATCTTTTGCTTATAGGTAGGCTTATAATAAATAATACTAATCTCGCGGAAAGGAAAAGGCTTTCGGAAACGTGAAACTTTTTTGCTCTGTTCTTCAGAAAGCTGATGTGTGGCCATCTCCGGAATAATGGAAATACCGCCTATTTTATCCACCATTTGGATCAGTGTATTAATATTAGACGCCATGAAATCAAGATTTTTCGGCCTCAATGTGTTTTCCTTCAGATGGCATATATTTTCAAACTGCGTTCTCAGACAATTGCCTTCTTCCAAGAGCCATACTTTATTGACATCAATATTCTCAGGCACAATATAACTGTCTTCTTTGGTCGTATTTTCTGACGAATAAATCATCAGTTCTTCATTAAAAAGAAAATCCTGATAAAATTCTGAAGCGGCATCAAATGGAGTAGAAATAATTCCGGCATCCAATTCCCCGGATTTCAGTGACTTTATAATATTTTCGGTGGTCATTTCTTTTACCTGCATATCTACTTTTTGATTGGCTTGAAGAAAACCAAAAACTTCAGAAGGCAAAATGTAAGTGGAAACCGTTGGAATGATCCCAAGATTAATTTTTCCGCCGACTACATTGTTCAGCAAATCTGCTTTAATGCGAAGTTCATTTACAGAATCAATGATCGTTTTCGCATGAAGGATAAGCTGCGACCCGGCATCGGTAGTGCGGATAGGATGCGTAGTACGATCAAAAATTTTGACATCCAGCTCGTCTTCAAGTTTTTGGATCATAGCGCTTAAGGTAGGTTGAGTAATGAAGCACGCCTGAGCTGCCTTGCCAAAGTGTTTATATTTATCTACTGCTATCAGGTATTCTAACTGTTGAATGTTCATTTTTATTTCATAATATCTATCACAAAGATAAGTTGTTTTTGATAATATGTGTTAAATTTCAGGGTATTATTAAAAGCAATCCCTAAATTTGTTTGTTGTAAAAAACCGTCGTTATGGACTTCAAAAAAATGACTTCGCTTTCCACTCCTCAGGAAACTTCGCCCGAGCAGGCAACTCTACTGCATGATTTCCTGCTACGGGAAAATATGGCCCGTATAGCAAGAGAAAAAATTCCGGAGAGAGCAGTCTATGCAAAGGGTTCGGGTGCGTATGGCACTTTCACTGTAAGCCGCGAACTTTCAGCTTATACTGAGACTCACCTTTTTTCAAAAAGCGGAAATAGTTGTAAAGTATTTATAAGGTTTTCTACCATGGGAAGCGAAAAAGGAAGCCCTGATGCCGCAAGAGATGTACGTGGTTTTGCTATAAAGTTTTATACGGAAGAAGGAAACTGGGATTTAGTTGGCAACAACATGCCGGTTTTATATATTAATGACCCAAAGAAGTTCCCGGAATTCATTAAAAGTCACAAAAAACTTCCCAAAACGAATTTGAAATGCAGTACGGCAATATGGGATTTCTACAGTCAGAACCCCGAAAGTCTTCATCAGATGATGATGCAAATGTCTGACCGTGGCACTCCTAAAAGTTACCGGCACATGAATGGTTACGGATCGCACACTTTTTCGATGATTAATAAAGCCAAGGAAAGAGTCTGGGTAAAATTTCATCTCAAAACGCAACAGGGAATTCAAAATTTTTCCCGCGAAGAAGCCATAATAAACAGCGGAGAACATCCGGATTCAGCACAGGAAGATCTGTGCAACGCAATTGAAAAGGGAGATTTTCCTTCATGGATTCTGTATGTTCAAATAATGACAGAGGAAGAGGCTAAAAATTTTCGATGGAATCCTTTCGATGTGACCAAAGTGTGGTTTCACGATGAATTTCCATTGATAGAAATCGGCAAAATAGAACTCAATGAAATTCCTTCCGATTATTTCAGTCACGTTGAACAGGCCGCATTTGCACCTTCAAACCTCATCCCGGGAATTGGTTTTTCACCTGACAGAATGCTCCAAGCAAGACTTTTCTCCTATCCCGACTCCCAAAGACATAGAATCGGAATTAGCGCCGGACAAATACAGGTAAACCAATCACCTTTTGTAGCCCAACAGAATATGCGTGTTCCTCAAAACGAAATGGATTTTAGCCATTACAGCACACCGGAAACAGACGAAGATCATTACACGCAACCCGGACTTCTCTACACTAAAGTTATGAATAACGAGGAACGTAACAGATTAATTCACAATATCATAGAAAGTATGAAGGAAATTAACGGAAGTAAAAAAGACGAAATTATCAACCGTCAACTTTGCCATTTCTTTCGCGCCAATATTGAACTGGGAATGAAAATTGCGATGGGACTTCATATCAATATTGATGCTAATACTCTTAGCCATGCAAAGTGAAAACTGCTATTCAACACATGGTTAATAGGTTATATTCACAGATATTTCCATTATTAAATAAAAATTTCTTAATTTGTCAAATATTTGCCAGATTATACTCATAACCTATTATGACTTACGAAAATATAATTATCGAAACTGAAGAAAAAATCTCGGTTATTACCATCAACAGGCCACAGTCTCTCAACGCTTTAAATGCAGCTACGGTAGCAGATATCAGCAATGCGTTGGATCTGTTGCGTAGCAATAGGTCCTGTCGGGTAATCATTATTACCGGAGCCGGTGAAAAATCATTCATTGCCGGGGCTGACATTAAAGAATTTGCAGACTTTAATGCTGAAAAAGCAGAACAACTCGCACGAAATGGACAGAATTCTTTATTCAATAAAATCGAAAACATGCCAAAACCGGTCATCGCAGCCATCAACGGATTTGCACTGGGCGGCGGACTAGAACTTGCTATGGCGTGCCATATTCGTTATGCTTCTGAAAACGCAAAACTTGGGCTTCCGGAAGTAACACTGGGATTAATTCCCGGCTATGGAGGCACGCAAAGACTTCCAAAACTGGTGGGAAAAGGCCTCGCTAATGAGCTGATTTTATCGGCAAAAATGATTAGCGCTGAAAAAGCTCAGGAAATAGGACTTGTAAATGAAATATTTCCTCAGGAGGAATTGCTTACGAAAACAAAAGCATTGGCAGAACAGATTTCAAGAAATTCTCCTATGGGAATTGCCAAAGCAATAGAAAGCATTAACCTTTACGATACCGCTAAAGGTTTTGAAAAAGAAATCGTTTCCTTCGGAGAACTTTTCGAAATGGATGATAAAAAAGAAGGCGTCGCCGCGTTTCTTGAGAAAAGAAAACCTGTGTTTTAAAATATTTTATTTTGAAACCAAATAAATTTGATATAGCTTACCTGAAAATGGCCCGCGAATGGGCGAAACTTTCGTATTGCAAGAGGAAACAAGTAGGTGCACTGATAGTAAAAGACCGGATGATTATTTCAGACGGCTATAACGGAACTCCCTCCGGTTTTGAAAATCAATGTGAGGATGAAAACGGAAAAACGCACTGGTATGTTCTACACGCAGAAGCCAATGCTATATTAAAACTTGCAGGATCAACACAATCTGCAACGGGTGCCACCTTATACCTCACCCTTTCGCCGTGTAAAGAATGCAGCAAGTTGGTACTGCAGGCCGGGATTTCCAGATTGGTTTACCTTCAGGAATATTCTGATGATGACGGCATTTCTTTCCTGAAAAATCATGGAATAGAAGTGCTGAAAGTCTTTGAAGACGAGCTTTAAGAAACACAAAAAAAACACAACTATGAAATGGGATGAAAAAATAAAGGATTTTGAGAATTTTCTCAGGTTCGAAAGAAACTTTTCCGATAACACCTTGGATGCCTATGTGCGGGATATACGAAAACTAAAAGACTATGTAGAAACAGAACTTCCAGGAATAGGACCGGATACTATTACTTACACACAATTGCAGGAATACCTTTTTGGATTATCAAAATTAAAATTCAGTGAACGCTCTCAGGCACGTTGGATTTCTTCAATTAAAGCCTTTTTTAAATACCTCACTGAAGACGAAATAAGAGAAGACAATCCTTCTACACTGCTAGAAGGCCCAAAACTTGGACTTTATCTTCCGGATACACTGAGCCTGGAGGATGTGGAAAGGGTTATCAAAGCCATCAACTTAGATACCGATCTTGGAAAAAGAAATCAATGTCTTATCGAGGTTTTATATGGGTGCGGCCTCCGGGTTTCGGAACTCATTGAACTGAAGATCTCCAATATAAATTTCAAGGAAAACTACCTGAAAGTAGACGGAAAAGGCGGAAAATCTCGTTTTGTCCCACTGGCCGATTATACTACAAGGCTCATTAGAGATTATATTGTCCATGTGAGATCTCAGTATAAAATCAATAAAAAATATGAGGATATTCTGTTTCTGAACAGCCGCGGTTCTTCCATGTCGAGAGTCATAGTATTTATTATCATTAAAGAATTAACCGAAAAAGCAGGAATCAACAAGAAAATTTCTCCCCATACGTTCCGACATTCTTTCGCCACGCACTTATTGCAGAACGGCGCAGATTTACGATACATTCAGGAGATGTTGGGACATTCGAGTATAACGACTACTGAAATTTACACGCATTTGAAAACCGAAGAACTGCGTGACGTGATTCTGAATTATCACCCACGAAACATCATGGAAACAGGTTCGGCAAATTCATGAGTATGCTTGATTACTGTCCCCAATGTGGCCAAAATACCATTCGTTGGAATAATAGAAAGTGGAGCTGCGAATGTGGTTTTACGCTCTATCACAATGTTGCAGGTGCAGTTGCCGTTTTGATTAGATATAAAAATGAAATCCTTTTTACAAAACGAAATAATGATCCGCATAAAGGTAAACTGGATCTTGCCGGCGGATTTGTAGATCCTAACGAAAGTGCCGAGGAAACGTGTACAAGAGAACTGTGGGAAGAACTTAAGTTAGAAGTGGAATCAGCTTCACTGCGTTACATTGCGAGTCTTCCGAATATTTATCATTATAAGGGAATTGATTATCACACGCTGGATCTCTTTTTTGAATACGAACTCCCGGATAAGCCTGAGATAACTCCTGAACTCTCAGAGATCTCTGAAACATGTTGGATTTCTTCTCAGGAGCTGCGTCTAGAAGATTTGGCCTTTGATTCTCAGAAGAAATTCCTGAAAAAATATCTGAAGATGTAAACGATATAATCGGAAGATTAAAATTGAACACAAAAGAAATCTAATCTTAGAAGGTAATTCTATAGGTTCCTGTAGATGATGTGCTGGCCTTTTCTGCTTTTACATATTGTTTTACCCAAGCCAGCGTGGTTGACACAACACAGGCATCCGATATTCCACCGGAACGTCTCGCTGAGGTAACATTCCCCGCTTGGTCTACAACATAAGCGATCGTAATACTTCCACTTGCGTCGCAGTTATGGCTGGGTTGAGAACCGCCTCTTCCCATTGTTCCTGGGATAAATCCAACGAGTTTTCTGTCAATACCTATTCTGCTGTCACCATTTCCATCTCCGCCAAGCGGATCTCCGGCATTCCCTGTGGTTCCGCTGGTGCCTTGGCTTCCAGTATTACTTCCACGCCCGCGAATCAGATTTCCTACCGCAGCTGTTCCTTTTCCGTCACCCTGAGATTTTGGTGAGGAAGTAACGGATTTTACAGAAGCGGAAGGAGTCTTACTTCGCACTACGGGTTGAGGAGCGACTTTTTTCACATTATCTTTTTTCTCCGTTTTTGGAGCGGTCATTTTCACACTTGTTCCTGTAATTACTTTTTCAGTAACCGCTGGTGACACTACGCCCGAAGACTGCTGGAACACCATTTCATCTGCAGTAGCAAAACTTCCTTCCTGATGAGCAGGTTCTTCCTCGCTATCGCCATTCTGAAGATCACCGAAATTGATCAGCATCGTGGTAATTTCCTGTTGTGGATCTACAGTTCTTGTAAACTGATAGAAAAAAATTCCTAAGAACACCAATAAGGAAAACAGAAATGTGATCGCCGCACTTTTTCTACGGTCATTCTGTTCATTTCTCTTATGTTGCAGTGTGTACATTTTCTTCTAAAAATATTTTATTCTTCGGTAATGGTTGCAATTGCCAAATTAAAACGGTGTGTTTCCGCAATACTCATAACGAAAACCACATCTTTATGAACCGCATTCTCATCAGCCCTAATCGTAAAAGAAGGTTTTTCATTTCCTTTTAAAAGATTGACCAAATGATTTTCTAGGAGTTCTTTCGCTATTTCTTCATCATTTACAAAGTATTTGCCATCTTTAGTTATGGTTACCGTTGCCGGATCCTGCGCACTTGCCTGATCGGAAGCAGCTTTGGGCAGTTTCACATCAATAGCACTCTGGCTGATGGCAGAACTGGTAATCATAAAGAAAATTAGCAACAGAAATATAATATCCGTCATGGAGGCCATGCTGAAGTCTGCACTTACTTTATTTCTCCGTTTCAGCTCCATTCTAAAGCGGTTTGTTTAGGGTGTCTAAAAATTCATTAACATGCGTCTGTATTTTCAATACCAGACGATCTACATTGGTAACCAGAATGTTATAAAAGAAATATGCGGGAATCCCGACGAAAAGCCCTACTGCTGTGGTTGCCATTGCGGTATAAATTCCCGAGGCCAAAAGTTTCGGGCTAACTGCACCGGTAACATTGGAAATTTCAAAGAAAGCCATTATCATTCCCACTACAGTTCCCAGAAACCCTAACATTGGGGCGGCTCCTGCCGCAGAAGCAAGAATGTTGAGATTTTTTTCCAGTTTAGAAACCTCGAGCTGTCCCTGATTTTGCATAGCGTTAGAAATATCGGAAATCGGCCTTCCGATTCTGGCCAGTCCTTTTTCAATCATTCTTGCTTCAGGAGAATCGATCCCTTTACAATAGTCAATCGCTGTTTGTATCTTCCCGTCCTGTACAAAATCCTTAATATTGTCAAGAAAATTCGCAGTTGATTTTGAAGCTCTTTTGATGAAAAAATACCTTTCAAAAAAAATATATAGTGCAAGAATTCCCAAAAGAAAAATAGCAATCATAATGGAATTTCCAACGATTCCACCGCCGAACAAAATGTCCCAAAGTGAAAAAACATGGATTTCCGGCTCCTGAACTGTGGGAGTTTCTGCCGTTGTAATAACCTGTGTGCTGTCCTGCATAATTTTGTTTAGTATTTAGTAACGAAAATCAACTTCCGGTAGTATAAATGATTCAATTATTATTCTTCGTCCACATCGAGTTCTTCCTGTTTGAAATGGCATTTCAGCCTGAAAGGAACTGGCGCATCAGCTCCGGTATAAAAATCATCAATCATCCCTTTCCATACAAGTTGTAACACATTTTCCTCATTGGTATTGAAAGTAAGTTCGCTTTCATAAAGATAAGCATCCTCGTCATCATACAAATCCACTTCTGTGAAAGTGCTCTCATCATCATCAGAAATCCGGAAAGTACGGTCTTCAAGATTTGAAGAATCTATAGGAAAGTCAAAAACATTTAGAGAAAGCTGTGGAAAATGATACTGTAATGAGTCGTCCTCTACATGATCAAGACTGTCATTTGTCTTTATTTCCACTTCCAGAAAATGTTGCTTATTGCTATAAATCGCTTTGCAGTAAGTATTTGTAATATAGTATTTTAAGGTCTCGTCGGGGTGATAAATTTTCAAAATCCCTTTCATTTTACTTTAAAGAATTGAATGTAAATATTTGATTTTTAAACGCATTGAACAAAGATAGAAAATTGCCCGATTGTGCAAAATATTTTGCCATATATTTTATCTTGAGAGAGGGTTGTATGACGTATAAATTAAAATTAATTTAGCATAGTAAAAAAAGAAAATATGAACCTCCGAATTTCCCTGCTTCTTTATATAATAATACTAGTTTGTACCGCCTGCAAAAAACGCCCATCTACAATAGATGAAAAACCATCAGCAAATATAGATTCTATTGCGGCCAACTATTATGAGCAATATCTGCAATTTTATCCTCTGGAAGCTACCGCACAAGGGGACGGCCGATACAATGACCAGCTCCCTATCAATATCAGTAAAGAATTCATTTCTGAGGAAATTGCTTATTATTCTTCGGTTCAGGATCAATTAAAAGAGGTAGATTATAAAAGCCTGAGCGATGATAAAAAAATCGTTTTCGATGTGCTTGATTTTACCCTCAAAGACAAAATTGAACGGTACGCGTACCATCCGCAGTATATTCCTTTTACACAATTCGCCGGATTACCATTGGATTTCCCTCTCTTAGGCAGCGGAAAAGGCAGCCAGCCTTTTCAGACCGAAGAAGACTACATGAACTGGCTTCGCCGTATGGAAAAATTTCCTGCATGGATGGACACTGCAACAGATAACTTCCGGCTCGGAATCCAAAATAATATCGTTCTACCGAAAACTTTGGTAGCAAAAATGATTGGGCAAATGCGAGCTCATGAACTCATAAGTAAAAATTTTGAAGAAAATATATTCTATGGTCCTTTAAAGCAATTCCCATCTACCATAAATACGGAGAATAGAGAAAAAATTATGGCGTTGTATCAGGATGCAATTACTCAAAAAATCATTCCGGCGTATGTTGCAATGGCACATTTTCTGGAAAAAGAATACCTCCCAAATGCAAGAAATACAGATGGATATAACGCTCTACTCAATGGCAATAATGCGTATGCCTATCATGTCAAAAACTGGACTACAAGCAACCTCAAAGTGGAACAAATCCGAAAAATGGGTGAGGAGGAAGTAACTCTGCTGAGAGGTGAAATGGAAAAAATTAAACTTCAACTGGGTTTTAAAGGTACACTGGAAGAGTTTATTTCCCACCTAAAAACCGATCCAAAAGCGATGCCCTACCGCTCATCCAAAGAGGTATTAGCGGCTTTCAATGGGGTTATAAAAAAAATAGAACCCAAGTTGGGAACCATGTTCAGTGTTTTTCCAAAAACCAACTTTGAAATTCGTCAAACAGAACAGTTTCGGGAAGCCAGTGCAAGTGCAGAATACATGCCGGGAACACCAGACGGAAAAAGAGCCGGGATTTTTTACATCCCTCTTCCCAACCCTACAAAGTTTAACATAACCAGTGGAATGGAGTCACTTTTCCTGCATGAAGCCATTCCCGGCCATCATTACCAGATCGCTTTACAGCAGGAAAACCAGGATATTCCCAAATTCATGCGCTTCGGGTGGTTTGGTGCGTATGGCGAAGGCTGGGCACATTATTGTGAAACATTAGGCCCGGAATTTGATTTGTACACAAATCCTTATCAAAAAATGGGATATTTGAGCGACCAGATGTTGCGCGCAGTGCGGTTGGTAATCGATACCGGACTACATACCGGAACTATGACGAGAGAACAGGCTATTCGCTATTACTTGGATCACGTAGCACATGACGAGGCAGGTGCCACTGCCGAAATTGAACGATATATGGCATTGCCCGGACAGGCTCTAAGCTATAAAGTAGGTTCTCTCAAAATAAGGGAATTGCGAAATAAATATGAAGCTAGCCTCGGAAGTAAATTCAGCCTAGCAAGGTTTCACGACGAAATTCTCAGTCAGGGATGCTTACCATTATCTGTTTTGGAAAGAAAAATGGAATTATGGGCAAATAGACAATAATATTTATTTATTGTTATTTAATTGGTTTTTATTACTATATTTGCTTTGTTAATACTAAAAAAATAAATGAGATTTTTCCCAAAAAATATAGTGTTCTCGCATTAAAGTTCAAGTTAAAATTGTAAAAAATGAAAGTATTCGTTGTAGACGATAATGAGGACATCTGTATGTTGGTTGAGACCTTACTGGTTCCGGAAGGATATTCAGTAACATGCTGTATCAATCCGACGATTGCTGAAGAAATGATAAAAAAAATCAAGCCCAACCTCATCATTACTGATATGCTGATGTCAGGTGTCGATGGGAGAACATTAATTAAAAACTTAAAATCGCGTAAAGCAACTAAAGATATCAAAATCATCCTGATGTCTGCCCATCCGCAAACTTTAAAACTGGGCAAGGAAGCGGGTGCTGACGATTATCTAGCCAAACCTTTTGAGATCAATGAACTGATTGATAAAGTAAAAAAAATCATTCAATAACCTCTTCTCCGGTAAGCATCCTGGTAATAAAATCTCTTTCCCTGTTGCCTCTTGCGGGAGAGTATTCCCGGCCGTAAAAAATAATCTGAAGATGAACCCTGTTCCAAGTATTTCGGGGAAACACTTTTTTCGCATCTTTCTCCGTTTCCACCACATTTTTTCCTGAAGTAATTTTCCATTTCGTCAAAAGACGATGAATATGCGTATCGACCGGAAACGCAGGATGTCCGAACGCCTGACTCATCACCACAGAAGCCGTTTTGTGTCCAACTCCGGGAAGCCCTTCCAATTCTTCGAAAGTTTGCGGCACTACGCTGTCATGCCTTTCCACAAGTATTTCTGCCATTCTCTTCAGGTTTCTGGCTTTCGTATTGCTCAATCCTATTTCTTTGATGAGTTCCCGGATTTGCTCCACCTCCAAAGCAGCCATTTTCTGCGGTGTATCGGCAACCGCAAATAACTTAGGAGTCACTTCATTCACCTTTTTATCAGTAGTTTGTGCGGATAGTGCAACAGCAACCAGCAGCGTAAAAGGATCACTATGATCCAACGGAATTGGAGTTTCAGGATATAATTTATCAAGCTCTCTTAGGATAATTTCAGCTCTCTGTTTTTTGGTCATGTCACTTAAAATTCAAATCGCAAACCTAAACATTTTTTTAAATTAAAAATAATGACAAGTTGTATTCTCAATGTTAAAAAATTATTCTTTTTAAATTCCTTATTTTTGAAATCAAAAGGAAAATTATGTTAAAAAAAGGAGATCGGTTACCGGAATTTGAACTGAAAAACCAAGACGGAAAGATAATTAAATCGTCTGAATTTGCCGGCAAAAAACTGGTCATTTTCTTTTATCCAAAATCCAGCACGCCAACATGCACCGTACAAGCCTGCAACCTGAACGATCACATTTCCCAATTAAAAAAAGCCGGATATCAACTCATCGGAATTTCCGCCGATTCTGTAAAAAGACAGAAAAATTTCCATGAAAAACATGGCTTTCAATATGATTTACTTGCGGATGAAGATCAGAAAGTTGTAAATCAATTCGGCGTTTGGCAGGAAAAGAAAAATTTCGGAAAAACCTACATGGGAATTGTACGAACTACCTTTATTTTTGATGAAAAAGGAATCTGCACCAGAGTAATCGACAAAGTGAAATCGAAAGAAGCGGCAGTTCAGATTCTGGAGGAAAATTAATATCTTCTCCGTTGTTTCTGGAGCTTTTTCTTCATTTTCTCCGTCATTTTTTTCTGAATCTCTTTTTGCTCCTCCGCTTTCTTCTTCACTTCCTCCATTTGCTGTTTCAGTGCATCGTAATGAGGATTATTGGGGCATTCTTTGTCATAAAGCTCGAAGTAGGATCCCAGTTCTTTTTCCTGAGTAATTTTTCCTGTTTTTTTATCGATCCAGACCTCATAATGATTTTTCTGAAGCGGGCACTCTTCGGAAATGACCTTTCCAGCATCCACAACATAAAATCCGCCAGCATCATAATAATTGGCGGTATAATCTTTAAAACCAAAATCAATGACATACCCTTCTGCAGCTGCTATAATTGCAGCTTCATCTCCGTTATCCACAGTTCCGACAAATCGTTTCAGTGCCTGAAGATCGTTGATTTGAGAAGTCTTTCCATCTTTCACATAATTGATGTAAAAATACCCTTCCTGATGAGGCCCGATTTGAAACCCTTCAAAAGCCGGCAACATTTCCTCTTTACCGGAAGATTTTATCACCTTGTCTCTTGCGTAAACATTATAGATGAGCGTCCAGGATTCCAATCGCTCATTAGGAACAATATTAATAAGAATATTTTCCGCATTGGTATAGGACGTTTTCTTCGGTTCCTGTGAAAACAACAAACCGCCCATCAATAAAAACAAGAATAAAGCTATTTTTAACATAAGAAATCTTATCAGAATCCTTTTATCAGAACAAAAATACTGCTGAAATATTGTTTAATTTAGATGAATTTATCCCCTTTTTTAAAGTTTTTCAGGTCCTGGATATATTCTTTGATGAGTTGATCATTATTCCGCGGACAGATGAGAAGTGCCTTGTCGGTATCCACGATAATGTAATTTTTTAGCCCGTCAATAATGGCTGCTTTATTTTGATTCTTGAACCGGATGATATTTCCTTTAGAATTATAGGTAAGAATATGCTTGGAGTTGATAGCGTTTTTCGCTTCATCTTTTTCGGCGTTTTCATATACCGAAGTCCAGGTTCCTAGGTCGCTCCATCCTAAATCTGCCGGAATTACATACACATTCTGTGCTTTTTCCAGAATTCCGTTATCGATAGAAATTTTATTTACTTTGGGATAAATGGTTTCAATACACCTTCTTTCTCCGGCAGTATTATACTCACAGGAGCTGAAATGTTCCGTCATTTCGGGAAGATGTTCAGCAAAAGCTTGATAAATGCTTTTCGTATTCCAGATAAAAATACCGGCATTCCAAAGGAAATCTCCACTTTCGATAAAAGTTCTGGCAAATTCCAAGGTAGGTTTTTCCGTAAATGTTTTTACTTTAAATATGTTGGAGTTTTTTTCTTCAACAAACTGAATATAGCCATACCCTGTATCCGGCCTTGTCGGCGTAATTCCCATCGTGATGAGATAATTGTTTTCTGCAGCCAATCCAAAGGCAAACTGAACTTTTTCCAGAAAAACAGTTTCTTTCAAAATTAAATGATCTGCCGGTAAAACAATAATATTGGCATCTGGATTTATGGTTGCTATTTTATTCGCCATATAAAGATTGCAAGCCGCTGTATTTTTCATCATCGGTTCGCCCACTATATTTTCTGAAGGAATCTCGGGCAACTGTTGTGCTGTAAGATCTGTATATTCTTTATTCGTGATTACAAATATATTTTCAGCAGGAAGAATATTGCTGATTCTGTCATAGGTTTGCTGAATCATCGTTCTGCCGGTACCCAGAATATCCTGAAATTGCTTTGGAAATTTTTGTGTGCTCATCGGCCAGAATCTGCTTCCGATTCCACCTGCCATGATCACACAGTAGTTGTTTGAATTCAACATCATTTCAACTTAATTTTTTAACTTTTGCTAGCGGCTTGAAAACGTATTTTCTTCCAGTGCTCAGCTGGGTGCAAAGATAGTTCTTTTTAAGCTTGGTCTCCATCTGATAATTTTCATGACGGTAGCAGAAAACTGTTCCCCTTTCCAGTGATTCTACAAAATTCTCCCCTTCGCTATTGTCTGTATGGAAATATTTCACCAATCCTGTACTGGCCGCAAAACTTGCTTTCGGTGACTTTGCAAACTGCAAAATAACAGGTTGTAAATCTTCAGAATAAACCGAAATACTTTCCCTGAGCATATTTCTAAATTCTTCTTTCCATTCCTTTCCATGCGGCCGAATTCTGTATCCGAATTTCTGAAAAGCAGAAAAATGTGCCGCTTCATGAGTGAGGACAATAAAAAATAATTCAGGAGGCAAAGTGGAATTGATGGTAATCTGATGCGAACCATCCGGCAACCTGCGATAGTCTCCCAGCTTGGAAGCTCGGTCTCTGGTAATCTGGATATGAATAGGGTGCTGCCCACACCATTGTTGCAGATAGGGAAGAGAATTTTCCGGCAAATATTTCTGTAAAAGATGGGCAGTCATACGATCATTTTTGCCTTTACAATATTGTACACCGGAATAAAGTTAACAATATTTTACAAAGTTATCGGAATTCCCGCATAGAAATTCAACAGTTTTACGCTGAATAAATAATTGTATTTAGCCTGAGCAACCGAACCTTGGGCATTGGCGTAATTGTTCCTTGCTACATTTACGTCATAAATGGTACTTTTCCCTGCAGCGAAACTTTTTTCTGTAAAATCCAATGCCAGTTTTGAACTTTCGGCAGCTTCCACAGCAGCTATATACGTTTCGTAGTTGCTTTGCGCATCGAACTGAGCACGCTGTACATTTTGAAGCACTTCCTGTTTCTGAGCAGCAAGGTTATTTTTCGCAATATCTTCATTTATTTTACTCTGCTGAACTTGAAGTTTAGTGATCCCTTTGTTAAAGACGGGAATATGCGCAGAAAGACTGATCTGTTGTCCGAAATTGTTTTTATATTGTTGAAAAAATCCGGCTTCTTTTATGATGTTTCCATTCAGATCTCGACCGGTAATATCCGTTACAAGCGAGTTAAAATAGGAAGTTCCTAAACCGGCACCAGCCGTTACTGTTGGCCAAAAAGCAGTTTCTACTACTTCCGTTTGCGCTTCGGCAGCTTTTATTCTGGTTTCCGCAGCTTTTATTTGTGGTTGATTCTGATAGGCGGTTTCAACAATGTTTTCAGTAGAATGCAACGGCGGCTGCGGCGCTTCGGTCACCGCAACATCTTCTACATCGAAATTCCTGTAATCTTCTATTCGTAGTAATTGAGCCAACGTAAAAAGGCTTCTTTCGGTATTGATTTCGGCATTTTTAAAATTCTGCTTTTCTCTGGCCAGCCCGGCTTCAGCCTCGGCCAAAACGGTTTGCGGCGTAGCACCTCCTTCCGTGGTAATACGGGCGCGGTCATACTGTTTTTGCGCATTGGATAAGGCGCTGGCAGAAATTTTCACAATTTCCTTATTCAAAAGAATCTGAAGATACTGTTGCGCAACCTGAAGGGAAATATCATCTTTCATTCTAAGAAGATCATACTCTGATGCTTCAAGATCAAAAGCCGTTTTTCTGATATTTTTTTCCAGTCTGCCGTTATTAAAAAGCAAAAAATCTGCACTTACACTCGTTGTATTGCTGAAATTATCATTGCGCTGTGTGGTCCCGAACACATCCCTTCCTTCGCCTAAAGAAATCGTGTTAGAAATATTACCCGATACCGATGGCAGATATTCCCTTCTTGCAATCTGAAGAGCATTTTCTTGCAGTTTCCTGTTAAAATCTGAACTGATAATTTGTAGATTATGAGATACCGCATAATCCACCGCTTCCCGAAGTGTCCATTTTTTTTGTGCAGATACCGATAAAAAGGTGGCGCTCAGCACAAGTAACAGAAGCTTTTTCATAGAAATGTTTTAGAAGATTAGACGAAGGTAAATATAAATTGTTACAAATACTGACACTGTTATTTTGTTAAAAGAAATATTTTTGGAATTTTGCAGGATGACTCAGGAACAATATCAGGATGCAGTTGAATGGCTTTTTGCTCAGGCTCCAAATTATCAGATCGACGGACAAAAAGCCTATAAACTAGGATTGCAGAATATTACTGCGCTCTGCGAATTTTTCGGCAATCCGCAAGACAAAATCAAAACCATCCACATAGGCGGCACCAACGGCAAAGGTTCCACCAGCAACATGCTGGCTTCTATAATGCAGGAAGCCAATTATAAAATCGGGCTTTATAATTCTCCCCACCTTATAGATTTTACTGAACGTATAAAAATAAACGGCGATAACTGCGATAAGAAATTTGTGTTTGAATTTATTCAGAAGCTGAAAACTCTTCCTGAATATATTCGCCCTTCTTTTTTTGAATTTACCACCGTAATGGCTTTTGAATATTTTCATCACAAGAGAGTGGATTTCGCTATTATTGAAGTCGGATTGGGCGGCAGACTGGATTCTACGAACATCATACAGCCTATGATTTGTGCTATAACTAATGTTCAGTTCGATCATCAGGATATACTAGGACATACCATTGAAGCTATTGCGAAGGAAAAAGCCGGAATTATCAAAGAAAATACGTCCATAATTTCCGGTGATGAAAATCTGACCGTGAAAAAAATCCTTTCGGAAACAGCAAAGGAAAAAGGTGCACCTTTCATAGATGCTACTGAAATCGAAACTTCTCTTACCTCGGACTTAAAAGGAAAATATCAGAAAAAAAATATTCGCGTGGTGGTAGCTTTGGTTAAAGAATTAAATAAGCTTGGCGTTCCGGTTTCAGATCCTGACATGGAAAATGGGCTTCAAAATGTTCAGCGCAATACTAATTTCATTGGACGTTGGTTTCAGTTTTCGGATGATCCGTTCATCGTTTGTGATACTGGGCACAATCAGGCCGGGCTGGAAGTTGTTTTTGAGCAACTGAACGAAATTCCCAAAGCAAAACACATTGTTTTGGGTTTCGTAAAAGATAAGAAAATTGATGATGTTTTGAAACTTCTCCCTGCCAATTCCAGTTATTATTTTGTAAAACCTGCTATCAGCCGTGGCCGCCATCCTTCAGATTATGAAAAAGACCTGCAAAAAGCAGGAATTAATTATAAAATTTTTGATGATGTACAGTCAGGATATCAAGCTGCAAAACAACAGGTTAATAAAAATGAAATGATATTTATTGGCGGCAGCAACTTTGTAGTGGGAGAATTTTTAGAAAAAAATTTGCAGAAATAAGAAAACGTTGTATATTTGCCGAACCAAAAACAAGGGTTCTTAGCTCAGTTGGTTCAGAGCATCTGGTTTACACCCAGAGGGTCGGGGGTTCGAATCCCTCAGGACCCACACTTGTAAAAAGCTTCACAGCAATGTGAGGCTTTTTTTGTAGCATATTCTTCCTATTCATAAGGGTATACCGAGATTCACAATATTTTACCACTTAATTTGTTC
>JAEYOX010000051.1 GCA_023411265.1 Bacteroidota bacterium
AATTGGATAAAATACGAATGATAAGAAATGACATTATGCATTTTGATCCTGAAGGCATCACTCCAGAACAACGTGATGATTTAACAAATATGGCAAATTTTTTAACCGAGTTAATAAAATACAATTAAATTGATATCTAATATTCGTAAGTTTCTAATTTCAGCATAATTCACCTATAACCATGACTCCTAAAGAACTCATCGATATTAAAACAAACTTCTACGCCTCAATAGAGGATTTTAAATAAACCTAGTCTTTATCCCGCGTCCAAAGCATGACGCTTCAAGAATATACCAACCTTAACGGGTCAGATTATTTCTGCTACTGGCGTGAAGCAAAAACGTATTCGTCTGGAAGCATTTGGGGTGGTTCGGCATTCAAGTTTGGCATCTACGAGAAAAATAATAAGGCAACAAAGTTTTAGGGACAGGTATTTCTCCCTACCGCGCAGCCTTAAGCATGAACCGCCACGGCATGTTTTTCCAGATTTCACCTGCATAATCTACTCCCACGCGAGGGCCGGTGGTCACTACGCCTTCCAAATCTGAATTTTCAACCCATAAACGGTCAGATGTTGCCAGATCTTCGCCGTAAAAACTGCGGTCCAGCTCAAGGAGGGTTCCTATGCGGCCGGGTCCGGTGACCTGCTCGATGCCGCGGATCAGTACGGCCTCGGGTACACCTGCCGTGCCTGTGACGAAATTCAGCAGCCAGTATTTGCCGTAAATCAGATATACATAGATGCTGCCGCCATCGCCAAACATCAGTTCTGTGCGCGCAGTTTTGCCTTTGCTCGCGTGGCTTGCGAGATCATCGGTGCCGAAATACGCTTCGGTTTCCGTTATTTTCGACCGTATTTCACGCCCGTCTTCGAACCGGCGCACCAGTGTTTTGCCGAGATGGTCCTGTGCCAGATAAACCGAATTGTTACTCCTAAAATAATTTTGTGGTAAACGCTGCGTCATATTTGGTTTTAATTCTGATTATTGCCGAAAGCCTTTCTATTAAATTTTTTTTTCAAAGCGCCTCAAAATCCGTACCCATACCGTGAAGAGTTGCAGGTGTAAAGGCAGAGCGGAAGTTTTCAACGGGAGGCCACCGTGCAGGTATTCTGTCTGTTCATCCATATTTTTTTTAAAAATGAACAACCGTGACGATGGTGAGAAATTATAACCCATTAAAAAACTGTAATTACTCAAGTCTGGTACCGCTTACAAATCCTTCCAGACCTGTCGTGGTTTTGATATGAAACCATTCGCCATCGCCTGCCAGAACTCTCACGGTCGTTTTCTGATCCAATGCACTGAGGATTTCATATTGAGTTCCGGGTCCTGATCTCAGATTGGAACCTGCTTTTACGGATTTTTCATGAGGGATCACAGCTCTTTTAAATGCAGGAACCGAACGTTGGCGCACGTACGGATAGGGATCCACCGCGCCACCTCTGGTATAAATGCCAAAATGCAAATGAGGAGCACCGCCTTCGGCATTGCCGGTACTGCCAACGAGCCCGAGGGTATCCCCGGTTTTCACTTGTTCGCCGCCCTGCAGCATAATGCTGTCGAGATGTGCATAATAAATCGAATTCCCAACAAGGCCATCACGCTGCCAAACCTGTTTGCCGCCCAGTCCTGAATTTACGGTACGGGTAATATACCCGCTGGTCGTTGCCAATACGGGGGTGCCTCTGCGGGCGAAAATATCAATGCCTTCGTGGCTCCTTCCGCCACCGTCGCGGCTGGCTCCCCAAAAACTCTGGACATCCCGGTTGCCTTTTTCTGCCACCGGAAATGCCATAGAGGGTTGGGTATAGATTTTAAATGCAAAGCTTCCCTGATAGTCAATTTCGGGCTGAATGATCACTTTATGAATTCCACCCGTTTCGGTGAATCGGCTAAAATTTCCGTTTTTCAGAAGTTCGGTCTTGGAGGGTTCCGCTGTGGAAGACTGTTCATAGACATCGATAAAAATCCGTGGTAATGGATCTTGCGATTCGGCCTCAATCATCAGCAGATCCCCTTTCTGTAATTCAATCGAATAGCCCAATGCATACAGTCCGTTTTGCGGAACAGCTGCGGAATGGCCGTCTTTTATGATCAGTTGATTTTGGGATGCTGAACTGAATTCAGTTTTCCAGCGCGTCATCAGGCTGTCGGCTCCTTTAAAACTGCGCTCATATTTTGCACGCTCGGAAGGATCTAATATTTTTTTTACCCATCCGTCGCAGGATCCCATGATGATCAGAATGATGATAAAGAAAAAAGCATATTTAAACCTGTACATATCCCTTTAAAAGCAAAGATTCTGCCGTAGCATTGATTGAGTGCTGATGATTTCCGATTTCTTCAAGCGCTTCAGTTTTGTTATATTTGAGCTTCTGTTGATGTTATTGACCGGAGTTTCCCCGGCCATTCAGCATGCATCAACGTCATCCAACACTTCAAACCTCAATCATGGAACAACCTATTTCAGAGAAATTAATTCAATTACGGAGATCTGTTCATCAACACCCTGAAATTTCGGGTGAAGAAGTCAGGACGGCTGCAGCAGTGGTAGCGTTTTTTAAAGATTTAAAATACACCCGCATGGAAACTGAGGTGGGCGGAACTGGGGTACTGGTCACTTTTGATTCGGGACAACCGGGGAAATCATTATTGTTCAGGGCAGAATTAGATGGTTTGCCCATTCCGGAGGAAAGTGATTTACCTTATAAATCCGTCTATGAAGGGAAAGGACATCAATGCGGACATGACGGCCACTTGACGATATTGGCTGGTGTTGGGGCGTGGCTGTCCCGGAATCCTCCGAAAAGCGGAAAAGTTCATCTGATTTTCCAGCCCGCAGAGGAAAATGGTGAAGGTGCCAAAGCAGTCATGCAGGATGAGCGCTTCAAAGCCCTGGTCTTTGATGAAGTGTACGCACTGCATAATCTGCCGGGTTTTCCTTTAGGTCAAATTATTGTAAAGGACCATTCGTTTACCGCAGCGGTGAACAGTATTATCATTCAAATAAAGGGAAAAACCTCTCATGCAGCTGAACCGGAAAAGGGATTGAATCCATCGTCCGCTGTTGCTGAAATACTGAGCGGACTGGCAATGTTTCAGCACAACGATCCCGAATCTGCTGATTTTAGACTGATTACACCGGTGTATGTCACCATGGGCAGTAAGGACTATGGTATATCTGCCGGTGATGCTGAAATTCATTTAACGCTAAGAAGCTGGACCAATGAAGCACTGGCAGCATTAGAAAGCAATGTTACTCGGTTAGCAAAAGAAGTCTGCAAAAAGCACCATTTAGCATTTCATCATCAGTTTTTAGCTCATTTTTATGCGAATGAAAATGATCCGGCCTGTGTAGATGCGGTCAGAAAAGCAGCCGCCTCTGTCGGACTTCCTGTTTTGGAACGGTTTTTTCCTTTCAAGTGGGGCGAAGATTTCGGGATAATTACCACCCGGTTTAAAGGCTGTATGTTCGGATTGGGTTCGGGAGAACACCAACCTGCGCTTCATAATCCTGACTATGATTTTCCTGACGAATTAATTCCAAAAGGAATCGCGATTTTTACCGCCATTATTAAAAACCAGCTGAAGTAGAAAAATATGTTTGAAACCACCTCATTAACCATTAATAAAAGTGCCTATCAAAATAATCTGAGATTCATCCGGCGTCACATCGGATCAGGCGTTAAATTTTGCAGTATTGTGAAAGGCAATGCCTACGGACATGGTATAGCACCATTCGTAAAAATGGCTGCGGACTGCGGTGTGGATTACTTTGGTGTTTATTCTGCCAATGAAGCTTTTGAAATCAAACGGACGCTTGCTGATGGGGTGAATATTATGATCATGGGTATGGTGGCAGGCGAATCTTTATCGTGGGCGATTTCCAATGAAGTGGAGTTTTTTGTTTTTGATTTTGAAATTCTACAGGCGGCTGCAGAAACTGCCCGTTCACTGGGCAAAAAATGCATCATTCATCTGGATATTGAAACGGGTATGAACAGAACCGGGATGGAGATAGGTGATCTCAGGAAGGCATGTGATTACCTCCGGGCTAATCAGGAGTTCATCATTCTGAAAGGAGTTTGCACGCATTATGCCGGCGCGGAAAGTTATGTTAATCACGATCGGGTGCAGCAGCAGATTACGAATTTTAATCAGGCCGTGGAAGAGATAAACTCGTATGGTTTGCACCCGGAATTTATTCACAGTGCCTGCTCGGCAGCCATGATGAATTATCCTGAAACCATCAGTAATATGGTGCGGGTAGGAATCATGCAGTATGGTTTTTGGTCCAGTGAAGAAACATTGATCCGCTATAGTGACAATGAAGCAGACGATTCCATTGCGGATACTGATAGGGCGCTGAGGAGATTACTGGATTGGAAGACTAGCGTGATGTCGGTCAAAACAGTTAAAAAAGGTGAATTTATCGGGTATGGCAACAGTTATCGGGCTTATAATGACATGAAGATCGCCGTGATCCCTGTAGGTTATTCTTATGGCTATGACAGGGATTTGAGCAATAAGGGCAGAGTATTGATTGCTGGAGAAGAAGCTCCCATTTGTGGAATGATCAATATGAATGCTTTGTGTGTAGATATTACGCATATCCCTGATGTCCGTATCGGAGATGAAGTAGTACTCATCGGTCAGCAGCGGGAGAGGGTTATCACAGTAGCGTCTTTCGGAGAGCTGAGTAATCTGATGAATTATGAGTTACTGACGAGGCTGCCTCATGATATTCCGCGGACGGTGAAATAGGGCAGGAGCAGTCAGGGTCAGCGAATTTGCCAAGGAATACATCGAGTTAAGTGAATTTCCCCAGTTTCGGCTATATTGAAAATAAAATATGTCAGATCAGCGCGAAGCGCCACTGATTCTTTATTCCTTCAGTCTTTTCACCTCAATTTTATCTATCCTCACACCATCCACGCGGGTGATTTTAAATTGCAGTCCTTTCCATTTCATCGTTTCTCCTGCGGCCGGGAAATGCTGAAGTTCATTGATAATGAATCCCGCTACCGTATGATAATCCCCGGCTTCAAACTCGTCCTCCATGGCGAGTTGGTGAAGGAATTTGTAAAATGGATAGGTGCCGTCCACCTCGTATTGTCCTTCTTCATCTTCCGTCATTGTGGCTTCCTCATGCTGATCTTCTATGGAACTTCCGATCAGCGCATCCAGAAGGTCGTCCATGGTCACCATTCCTTCCAGAGTTCCGTATTCATTGACCACGAAAGCATAATGCATTTGTTCTTCTTTTATTTTCTCCAGCACTTTATACGCAGACGTATTTTCGTACACCGTTATGGGCTGCCTCAGGTAGTTTTTGAGGTCAAAAGAAGTTTCTGAACCGGCGACAGGGAAAATTTCCTTCAGTGAAACCAGCCCCAAAAGATGATCGAGATTTTTATGTACGACGGGATAAGCGGAATGCGGTGACTCTTGTACTTTGCTTTTTATTATAAACCCATCATCATGAATGTCAAAATAAACAAGATCCTGCCGGTGTGTCATCAGTTCTCTTACCTTACGGTCGCCCAAAGCAAAAACCCGCTGCACAATCTGCTGTTCAATTTCCTGTACATCGCCGCCGTCCACACTTTCTTTTACCATCGCTTTTATTTCCTCTTCGCTTATGATATTGTCGTTACCGTCTTTAATGCCAAAAATTCCCAGGATCAGGTTATTGGTTTGGGTTAAAAGCCAGATGAAAGGCCGTGCGATCACGGAGACCCAGGTCATGGGCCGCGCCATCAGAATGGCAATTTTTTCCGGAAACATCAGCCCGATTCGCTTTGGAACCAGTTCTCCCAGAACTATGGAGAAAAAGGTAAGAATGATAAGCACAGCCGTAACCGAAAGGGTGTCTGCATACGGCATCAGCAATGGAATGTTGCTAAAAAATACCTTGACATCTGCCGTTATTTTTTCACCACTGTATATCCCGGTAAGAATTCCGATTAGGGTAATTCCTATTTGTACGGTGGACAGAAAAATGTTGGGGTTTTCTGAAAGTTCCAGTGCTTTTTTGGCGTGGGAATTTCCTTTTCTGGCTGCACTTTCCAGTTTGAATTTCTTCGCGGAAACCAGTGCGATTTCACTCATGGAAAAAATTCCGTTCAATAAAATAAGGATAAAAATAATCAGGATTTCCATTAATTTTCAGTAGATTGTAGTGACTTTAAACCCTCTCCAGTTCATCAGAATCAATGGTGGTTTTGAAGGTACCGTAATTTACCACCACCTTATTTTTGGTAATTTTTTCTATCGTCCCCACACTGGAAGAACCCGTGATGCGCACCCGCTGTCCTGTTTTCAGCCATACTGCACGTTCTTCCTTGCGTTGCTGTTCCATTTTCTCGGTAGTTTCGGCAATTTTTTCTTTCACCTCTGTATTTTTCAGCTGCTGGGTGATTTTTCTTTTGATGACCTGAAGCTTTTTGTTTTCATCTCTATCGCTTCCCAAACGCCTGAATTTTTCCTGCTCCAGAATCTTCACAAAATCTTTCACCACGTCTTTCCGGGATTTTCCTTTAATATAAGAGTCAATAAAAGTTTCAATTTTGTTCCCGAACTGAAGTTTCCGGTGTTCCTCTTCATACAGTTTCTGAAAATTAAACAGCTTCTGTTGTAGTTGTTCATTGAGTTTCTGAAGATTGCCACGTTTGTCTTCCACCGATTCTTTCTGTTCGGTAAGATTGGTTTTTAGTTTTTCAACTTCAAATTTTTCCTGTTGAAGTTTTACAATGGTTTTGTCCAGATTTACCACATCTTTTTCCACTTTTTCTCTTGCTTTTTTAATGATAAACCGTGGAATTTTATTTTTCTCGGCCACTTCAAAAGTGAACGAACTTCCAGCTTGTCCAACTTCCAGTTTATACAATGGTTCCAGGGAATCTTCATCAAAAAGCATTGCTGCATTTTCCGCATTCGGAAGCTGCTCTACGACCAGTTTGATATTGGTGTAATGGGTGGTAATAATGGCAAAACTCTTCTTGTCATAAAAATATTCCAGAAAACTTTCCGCCAGTGCGCCGCCAAGTTCAGGATCAGATCCCGTGCCGAATTCATCGATTAGTAAGAGGGTATTATGATCGGCTTCGCGAATAATGCCCGACATTTTTTTTAGTCGCGAGGAGTAGGTGGACAAATGGTTTTCAATGGATTGATTGTCGCCGATATCCGTCATGATTTTATCGAAGAAAAACATCTCGGATTTCGGATGTACCGGCACCAGAATCCCGCTCTGAATCATCAGCTGAAGTAGTCCTACAGTCTTGAGTGTGATGGATTTTCCGCCGGCATTGGGCCCGGAAATACAAAGAATGCGGTTGTGCTCCGTGAGGGTGAGTGACTGTGGATAGATCTTCTTGTTCTCAGCACGGTTTCTCAGCCACAGCAACGGATGAAAAGCATCCCGAAGCCTCAGCGTTCGGTGGCTGTTGATTTTCGGGAGAACGGCATTGATTTTTTCTGCAAATTTTGCCTTGGCCCTAATGAGGTCAAGATCAAAAATGTAGACCTGATAGGATTCCAGCCAGGGCTGGTATTCTGCAATTTCCGCCGTGAGTTGGCGCAGAATCCTGTCTGTTTCTTTTTTCTCTTCTTCCTCGTTTTCACGAAGTTTGAAGTAATGCTTCAGGACTGATTCGGGCTGAATATAAGTAATGGAACCGGTTTTAGAAATGCCTAAAACCCTTCCGGGAACCCTTTTCTTGAATCCTGATTTCACCGCCAGCACCCTTTGGTCTTCTATGATGGTTTCACGGATATCGTCTAAAAAATCGTTCTGAGAATAGGTCGTTAATGCCCTGTTGAAATTTTCCTGAATGGCTTTTTTAGCATGTTGAATTTCTGTTCTTAGTACTTTCAAATCCGGTGAAGCTTCACTTTTCACCTCACCAAAACGGTTAAAAACCTTATCTATTTTCTCGACTATGGATTTATGAAATTCTAAAGTTTCAACTTCTTTTAAAAGTAAAGGAAAAGTTTCGGAAAAAGTGGGGAAGAACTTCTGGAGTTTCCCGATTTGCTCTGTAATATTTTTTATTTTGAGAAACGCTTTGTTTTCCAGCCGGAAATTCTCAATCACCATGAGTTTCAGTTCCTGTTCAATATCTTCATATTCGTGAAAAGGAATGGCATTGGAGCTTTCAAAACTGGTAAGAAACTCCGATGTCTTCTTTAAAGAAATCTCAGCTTCGTCCCTGCTCATGGGAAGCAGGTTCATGATTTTATGTTCAGTTTTCGGGGAATAAGCGAACGGGGCAATTTCCGAAAGGAGTTCCGGGAATTCAAGTTCTTCTAAATCTTCGGTCTGGATGTGCACGATGCAAAAATACGGAGTTTTATGTTGTGTTAACTTCCTTATGCAAATATTGTACATTTTTTATTTACTTTTGAAATCATTTTAATGCTTTATGATGACCTGGAAAGAAGTTTTAGAACCGATAAAAAGCAGTACTTATTTCAGATTGCTATGGGAAAAAGTGAATCAGGAATATGTTGCAACAAAAGTGTTTCCGCCCAAGCATCAGCTATTCCGCGCTTTGAAACTGACTCCTTTTGAGGAAATAAAAGTGGTAATTATCGGGCAAGATCCCTATCATAATGATGGGCAGGCAAATGGTTTGTGTTTCTCGGTTTCCGAAAAAGTAGCGGCTCCGCCTTCTCTCAGAAATATTTTTGCGGAACTGAAAGCCGACACCGGGAAGGAGAGAATTTCCAAAGAACTGGATGATTGGGCATCACAGGGCGTGCTGCTTCTGAATGCAACGCTCACGGTGCGCGCGCATTCGCCCAATTCTCACAAGGATCTGGGCTGGGAACAGTTCACAGATTTTATTATAAAAGAAATTTCCGGGAAAAAAGAAAATGTTGTTTTTGTTTTGTGGGGTGCATTTGCACAGAAAAAGTCGGAATTAATTGATGCCGGAAAACATTTCATCATTACATCTGCGCATCCTTCACCTTTCTCCGCATACCGTGGTTTTTTTGGAAGTCGGCCTTTTACCAAAATTAATGAATATCTGGTTTCAAAGAATAAAACTCCCATAGTATGGGCACATTAAAACAAAAGATCGAGAACAACTACTAGCAACATGGCTGAACCTACTAAAAAATTAAAACCTGTTCCCAGAACAAAACCTATGAAAGCTCCTTTCATCGAGTTGAAGGCTTTCTTGCTGTCGCTGGCATCATGAAGCAGTTCTCCGATAAACACGCCTAAAAACATCCCGATCAGGAATCCGAAAGGTATGGGAATAAGGAACATTCCGGCAAACGTGCCCACGATTGAGCCTATGCTGCCCCATTTTGTGCCGCCGTATTTTCGGTTAGTTTTGGCCGGAATAATGTAATTCAGAAAAACAGAAAGAAGTGTTAATCCCGCGAATATCCAGATATACACCATCGACAGTTCAGAATTTGTCCCAAATTTATAAATCAAAAGTCCGCAAAGGCTTAGTAAAAGTCCGGGCAACACGGGCAGTATGGTTCCCACGATTCCCAGCAGGAGCAAAATAATACATACCAGAATAATTAATCCTTCCTGCATAACAGTTCATTTTAAAAAAAAGAAAAGCAGCAATTTTGTTGCCGCTTTTCATTACCCTAACTGGTTTTCTTTAGAGATTTAAAATAACATACTGTAAAATAGGGGCGGTGTTGCCGATATTTCCGCTGGCATGGTTATGAAAAGTAGTATAATAAATATTTCCGCTGTTGGTGGAGGTGGCACATGCACCTACAGTGTCGCCGTGTCCTAAATGCGCCTGAAGATCGCTCTGGCTGATGGTGATGGTAGCAGAAGTACCGTTATCGGTGTGGCAAATGGTAACAAAACCATTGTTAGCAGAATTTCCGACTGCCATTTGCGGCGCAGTAGGCTGCTGAAATTTATTGGTTCTGATCATTAAAGGCTCGCTACTGTGGGTTACCAAAACATCCCAGAATGAGGCATCATAATTAATAATTCTTTGCCATGCTCCAGAATCATATTGGATGTCAAGAGATGTGAATCCCAAAGCACTGGCAAGGCTGGGGTTAACAATACAATTGGTGAAAGTTGTGCCAGGCCCTGTATTGGTGGAGCATAGTAATGAATCCGGAATAAATCCTCCTGCGGTATTGCACGCATTGGTGTTGGAATTTCCACCCAGAAGATACGCTATATCCCAGTCAGATGCGTACAGGCTTCCTCCGTTAGTAACAAATGTTGCAAGATTATCATAAATCATTGTATCATTATTCGGAGTTGCCGTTCCTGAATTCCCCTGTGTTCTGGAACCGCAGTTCAGGAAAATCACATCGTATGCGGCAATGGTACTCATGTTTTTTAAATCGTCGTACGAAATCTGAGAAATGGTATAGCCAAGTCCAATGACAATATCCTCTATTTCATCGTAAGATCCTTTTACATAAGCCATATTGGCAATTTGGTTGAGTTTGGAAACACTAGCGGGAAGGGTATGAGTTTCGTTATTCACTACGACTAGAGGAATTTCTGTCCGAAAGTTAGATCCGTCGCCGGTTTGAATATGAATAATTCGGTTTCCGGCAGGAGCTTCCAGATGAAACTTTCCGTCGGCTCCAGAAGTTGTCATATGAATTTTGTGATTGTCGTCAAAAGTGAAAATAATTGCGCCGCCAATGGTTTTCACTCCGTTTTTCGCATACACCGTTCCGTTAACGACTCCTTTTTTGAAAGCCACAGGTTTGGGTGTAGTGAAGGGTGCCGGTTCGTCTTCTGTCATCTTACAGCCTGTAAGGCTGAAGAGAATAAACATTAAAAATAGATAGCTAAGTTTTCTCATAATAATTTGGATTTGATTTGTTAATGTACGAACAAATGTAATAAATAATTGAAAATCAAGGTAAGAAAATATAATTTATTTGAATATTTACATTGTGTTTAAGTACAAAGGATGCAATAAACGAAATGCCGTCTTTATGGAAAACGTTCTCCAAAAGGGGAGTTACAGACTTAAAACAACGTTTTGTTCAACATTCACAAGAGATTTCTTATTTTTGCTTTTTATGAAAGACGAACTTAAAGAAACGAAAGGCTTTTTCGAGGCATTAAGCGATCAGATCCATTATTTTATGCGGGATAATGTGCCGGATGAGCTAGTGCTGATTTCTCAGATCGCCGGCAAACTCCTGCTTTTTGTTCTGATTATCATTGTTTCGAATTTCGTTGTTCAGACGCTTTTCAAACTAATCCATTCAGCATTCTACTGGAAGTTCAAAAAAACACCGCTCATTCAGTCCATGTATGAGAGCAAAGTACTGAACTCTGTGGCCAATTTTATCGCGCTGGGTTTTGCGCAACAGCTGATACCGCCCATTATGGACAGGCATCGTGAAAGTCATGCGTTGTTGGAACGAACCTTTGCAGTTCTCATGATCATTGCAGGATACGTGCTTTACAAAAGAATTCTGAAATCCACAGAAAGATTTTATGTTCTGAAAAACGATTTCTAC
>JAEYOX010000061.1 GCA_023411265.1 Bacteroidota bacterium
TATATTGTGAAGTTATACCATTCATGATTAATATTTCAGAATTTTATAAAAACCCAGGAACACTTAATAACTTTTTTCTTTTGTAATTTTGCACGATGAAATTCAAACTCCAATCCGAATTTAAACCGACTGGTGATCAGCCCACAGCAATTGAAAAATTAACTGAGGGAATCATCAGGGGAGAAAAATACCAGACTTTATTAGGAGTAACGGGTTCCGGAAAGACATTCACTATAGCGAATGTCGTTAATAAAATTCAACGACCAACCATCGTTTTAGCTCATAATAAAACCTTAGCTGCACAGCTTTTCATGGAGTTCAAAGAATTTTTTCCGGAAAATGCAGTAGAATATTTTGTCTCCTACTACGATTATTATCAACCTGAAGCGTACATTGCATCCAGCGGAACCTATATTGAAAAAGACCTTTCCATTAATGAAGAAGTCGAAAAACTAAGACTTTCGGCGACTGCCAGTTTGCTTTCCGGAAGGCGGGATGTTTTGATTGTAGCTTCTGTTTCATGTATTTATGGTATCGGAAATCCCAATGAGTTTCATCAGTCTCTTATTTCAATTGCTGTAGGTGATAAAGTAACGAGAACGGCATTGTTACATTCCTTAGTTAATGCTTTGTACGCCAGAACACTGAATGAGTTTCAACGGGGAACCTTTCGGGTAAAAGGCGATGTAATCGATATATTTCCGGCGTATGCTGATAATGCTGTTCGGGTTCAGTTTTTAGGCGATGTCATTGAAAAGATTCAGACTTTTGATCCGGTTTCAGGAAATGTTGAAAGCAATTTTGATCAAATTCAAATCTATCCTGCAAATCTTTTTGTAACCTCCAAAGAAACTTTAAATGGTGCCATCCGCGATATTCAAGATGATTTGATAAAGCAGGTAGATTTCTTTAATACCATTGAGAAACCACTGGAAGCAAAACGTTTACAGGAGCGCACCGAACTTGATTTAGAAATGATTAAGGAACTCGGATATTGTTCGGGAATCGAAAATTATTCGCGATATCTGGACGGCAGATTACCCGGATCAAGACCTTTCTGTCTTTTAGATTATTTCCCGAGAGATTTTCTGATGGTCATTGACGAATCGCATGTTACCATTCCCCAAGTTCACGCTATGTACGGTGGAGACCGAAGTCGTAAAGAAGCTTTGGTTGAATACGGATTCCGGCTTCCCGCTGCGATGGACAACCGTCCTTTGAAATTTGAAGAATTTGAAGGAATGCAAAACCAGGTCATTTATGTGTCGGCTACACCGGCAGATTATGAACTGGAAAAAACCGGCGGCGAATATGTGGAACAAATCATTCGCCCTACCGGACTTCTGGATCCGTTGATCGATATTCGTCCTACAATCAATCAAATTGATGATCTGATGGAAGAAATTCAGAAGCGAGCAGAAATCGACGAGCGAGTTCTGGTTACGACGCTCACAAAAAAAATGGCGGAAGAACTCACAAAATATTTTACACGATTCGGAATCAGAAGCCGATATATTCACTCCGATGTAGAAACTTTGGAACGGATTCAGATTATGCAGGATTTGCGCACCGGTCTTTTTGATGTGTTAATTGGAGTAAATCTATTGCGGGAAGGCTTGGATTTACCGGAAGTTTCTCTTGTTGCAATTTTGGATGCGGACAAAGAAGGCATGTTGAGATCCAGACGGTCGATGATCCAGACTATTGGCCGGGCTGCGAGAAACATTAACGGGAGAGCAATTATGTATGCGGATAAAATCACAAAAAGTATGCAGGCTGCCATTGATGAAACCAATTATCGCCGCGAAAAACAACAAAAGTACAACGAAGAAAATAACATTGTTCCTACTCAGATCAACAAGAAAATATCTGAGGCTTTGGTGGGAAGAGCTAACGATTTCCCTGACGAAAAGTATACGCAGAAAGAGATTTTAAAACAGGTGGCCGAACAGCACGAATCCTATGGCGAAGCAGATTTGGAAAAACTGATTGCGGAAAAACAGAAAGCGATGGAAACCGCCGCCAAAAATCTGGATTTCATAAAAGCCGCAAAGTTAAGAGATGAGATTGCTGGGATGAAAGGTTAGAATCTCCTCTCCTACCAGTGCATCTTAAAATTTGAAAAATTTTTTTTTTGGTGGGACATTCTTCGTTTCACCGCGAATCGGGGTGAGCAAATCCATTAACCCGTTGATTTTAATTTCGTAAATGGTAGAAAGTTGCATCCCGAGTTGACCTTTCGGAAAACCACCGTTGCGCATGAACCATTCCAAATAGGAAACCGGCAAATCTGCCAACACAGTATCTTTATATTTACCGAACGGCATTCTGACGAAACAGATTTCTTTTAATATTTCAGGATTAATCACCGGCGCTGTTTTTTAATGCTTAAAAGTAAGAAAACATTATAATTCTGTAAAGTTATCACTTTGTAATATTTTTATATTTGATCATCACAAATTAATATACAATGGAAAAACCAAAACCGATGCTCACCATGAGCCAAGTGATGAGCAAACTTGCCGATAAAGGAATTACTAAGGAGTTTCGAATGCAGGAAAACATGGAAATGACCTTGGAAGGAGTTGAGCATGCATATCAGCCAGAAGATTTACAGATCTTAAAAACTTACCGTTTTGAAGGCGACAGCAGTCCGGAAGACAATGCGGTGCTTTACGTAGCTGTAGATAAACAGGGAAACAAGGGAATCATTATCGATTCGTATGGCGCTGAAAGTAATTATCCAGGTGAAGAATTTGATAATTTCCTACGTAATATACCTGTAGATGAAGATGAAGAATATAACTTCGACTAGCCCATCATTTACAATCAGAACAAAATTCCAAGTTCGAATTTGGCTTCTTCACTCATCATGTCTTTATGCCAAGCCGGTTCAAAAGTAAGTTCCAGATCTACTGACCTGACGCCTTCCACACCGACTATTTTTTCTCTTACTTCGGCCGGCATACTCTCTGCCACAGGGCAGTTGGGAGTTGTTAAAGTCATCACTACTTTTACTTCGGCTTCGTCAGAAATTTGCACATCGTAGATAAGTCCGAGTTCATAAATATCGACCGGTATTTCCGGATCATAAACGGTTTTAAGTGCTTTAATAATATTATCGCCTAAGTTGGCTATTTGTTCGTCATTTAACTTCATAATTCAAACTTTTTGCCGCATCGTGAATTATTCCTCATTTTTGATAAGCAATTCTTCCTGTCTCATTTTGCGGAAAATGTTCGCCAAAGTTAAGACATCTTTCTCACAATATTGAACGATTCTAAATAAATCTTTATCAATATAATAGATTGATGAAACCTGTGAACCATCTATATCATCTTTAGGCGTGGGAATTTCAAATACATGAGCCAGAAGTTCGAGTGAAACATAGGATTTATAATCACCAAATTTCCAAAGTTCCATGGTATCAATATGGGGAATTTCCCAAGGTTTTCTGCCATACATCTGAAACGGCACAGGGGGCTGCATTCCGTTGATGAGAAACCGACGAGCAATCCATGGAAAATCAAATTCCTTTCCGTTGTGCGCACATAGGATGACGTCTTTTAATTTTGGCCGGTTAAAAATTTCTCCAAATTCTTCTAACAGTGATTTTTCATGATCTCCATAAAAACTTTTAATATGAAGTTTTCCGTTTTTCTCAACTTTCCCGACGGAAATACAAATAATTTTCCCGAACTCTGCCATCACTCCGGCGCGTTCCTGATAAAAATCTTCAGCAGTAAATTCATTTTTCCGCTGATGGAACGTTTTCTTGTCCCACAGTTTTTTCTCGGAGTCAGGAAGATCATTCCAAGCTGCGGAATTCGGTACGGTTTCAATGTCAAGAAACAGCACTTTTTCGATAGGTATATTCTGTATCATTTTTTAAAATATAGTATGATTATCTTTGTTTCACAAATAGAATTTTTCAGCCGCCAAAGGTGATTCCAAAAAATAGATGAACAAAAGTAATGATAAAAATGGCCTGAAAAAAGAGGAAAAATCCTGTTTTTTGTATTGAATAATCTTCTTACTTTTACCTTCTAAACGAAATTATCATGCTTGTAAAAATCTATGGAAGTGCTATTTATGGAGTTTCTGCACAAACGATCACCATAGAAGTGAATGTAGATACGCCTGGTGTAGGCTATTATTTGGTAGGTCTTCCTGACAATGCTATTAAAGAAAGTAGCCACAGGATTTCTGCAGCCTTAAAAAATGTAGGTTACAAAATTCCTGGCAAGAAAATCACCATCAATATGGCTCCGGCTGATCTCCGAAAGGAAGGTTCGGCATACGACCTGAGCATCGCCATCGGTATTCTGATCGCTTCAGGTCAAATACAGGGAGAAAATGTTTCCGATTATATTATTATGGGCGAGCTCTCACTGGATGGTGGGCTGCAACCCATAAAAGGAATCCTTCCTATTGCGATAAAAGCACGGGAAGAAGGATTCAAAGGAATTATTCTACCGAAACAAAATACCCGCGAAGCAGCTATTGTGAACCAATTGGAAGTTTACGGCGTTGAAAACATTAAGGAAGTGATTGATTTCTTTGATAAAGGAATTACGCTGGAACGCACAGAATTGGATACTCGAAAAGAATTTCAGGATAAAATAAACGATTTTCCTTTTGATTTTTCCGAAGTGAAAGGTCAGGAAACAGCAAAAAGAGCTATGGAAGTTGCCGCAGCAGGCGGACACAACATTATCCTGATCGGGCCGCCGGGAAGTGGGAAAACAATGTTGGCAAAAAGAATTCCGAGTGTTCTGCCACCACTTACGATGAAAGAAGCTTTGGAAACCACTAAAATCCATTCTGTTGCAGGGAAAATAGGGTCAGAAACTTCTTTGATGACCGTGCGACCATTCCGAAGCCCTCATCATACTATCTCTGATGTAGCTTTGGTAGGTGGAGGTAGTTATCCGCAACCAGGCGAAATTTCTTTAGCGCACAACGGCGTTTTGTTTCTGGACGAAATGCCCGAATTTAAAAGAACAGTGCTTGAAGTAATGCGACAACCCTTGGAAGACCGCGTAGTAACGATTTCAAGGGCGAAATTTACGGTAAATTATCCTGCTAGTTTCATGCTTGTGGCTAGCATGAATCCAAGTCCGAGCGGATACTTCCCAGATGATCCCAATAATACATCTACTGCATTTGAAATGCAAAGGTACATGAATAAACTTTCCGGGCCTCTGCTGGACAGAATTGACATTCACATTGAGGTTCAAAAAGTTGAGTTTGAGCAACTTTCCGACAAACGAAAAGGGGAGAGCAGCCTAAAAATCAGGGAACGAGTAATGAAAGCCAGGGCCGCCCAAACCGAGCGCTACAAAGACTTGGACATCAGCTACAATGCGCAGATGGGACCCAAAGAAATAGAAAAACATTGTGAATTGGAAGAGTCTTCTCGAAACCTGATCAAACTGGCGATGGAAAAACTCAATCTTTCAGCCAGAGCATATGACAGAATTCTCAAAGTAGCAAGAACCATTGCTGATTTAGAAGGCTCGGATTACATCAGGAGCGACCACATTTCTGAGGCCATACAATATCGGAGCCTGGACAGGGAATTCTGGAGTGTTTAAAAAAATGACAAAAAAAGACTGTTTTTGAAACAGTCTTTTTCCTTTGTTTACTTATAACGTTTATTGATTGAAGAGGTCTTCTACTTTATCCCAATTGATTACTTCAAAAAAAGCACTTACATAATCGGGTCTTCTGTTTTGATAGTTAAGATAATATGCGTGTTCCCAAACATCCAAACCTAAGATCGGTGTTCCGTCGCAGCCTGTATCAGGCATAAGCGGATTATCCTGATTCGGAGTAGAACAAACTTCTAGAGAGCCATCCTCTTGTTTGCATAACCAAGCCCAGCCGGAACCGAATCTCGTTTTCGCAGCCTCAGTAAAATCAGTTTTAAATTTCTCAAAGCCGCCCATCTTTTCAATAGCATTCTTCACATTTCCTATTGGCTCTTTACTTCCTCCAGGAGTCAAAATTTCCCAAAAAAGGGTGTGATTGAAATGTCCTCCTCCGTTATTTCTTACAGCCGCTTTATCCGCTCCGGTTCTGCAGATTTCTTCGATAGATTTACCCTCTAGTTCGGTGCCTGCGATGGCTTTATTCAAGTTATCGATATAGGCCTGATGATGTTTAGTGTGATGGATTTCCATTGTTTTGGCATCAATGGTTGGCTCTAACGAATCGTACGCATATCCTAATTCTGGCAATTCAAATGACATAATTTTGATTTTTAATTAAACCCAAAGATAGTGAATTTAACACAGATTAGATTTATAATATTTTTTAAATACATTATAACAATAATTGACAGAAGCTACCGTCAGCGGTTCATCGACATCAGAAACTCTTCGTTGTTCAAGGTTCCTTTAATGTTTTTCTGAACAAATTCCATTGCTTCCAACGGATTCATATCAGAAAGGTATTTTCTCAGAATCCACATTCTTTGTTGGGTGCTTTCATCAAGGAGAAGATCATCCCGTCTTGTACTGGAAGCGACAAGGTCTATAGCGGGATATACTCTCTTATTGGCAATTTTCCTGTCCAGCTGAAGTTCCATATTTCCGGTTCCTTTAAATTCTTCGAAAATAACTTCGTCCATTTTAGAACCGGTGTCTATAAGTGCTGTGGCGATAATGGTTAAAGAACCTCCGCCTTCTATATTTCTTGCAGCTCCGAAAAATCTTTTAGGACGGTGAAGTGCATTGGCATCCACACCGCCGGAAAGCACCTTCCCGGACGCTGGTGTTACGGTATTATAAGCTCTTGCCAAACGTGTTATGGAATCCAACAGAATCACAACATCGTGTCCGCATTCCACCATTCTCTGAGCTTTAGCCAGAACTAGATTGGCTACTTTCACATGTTTATCTGCAGCTTCATCAAATGTCGAAGCAATTACTTCGGCATTCACGCTTCTTTCCATATCTGTAACCTCTTCCGGCCGTTCATCAATCAAAAGAACCATCATATAAGCTTCCGGATGATTGGCAGCAATGGCGTTGGCAATATCCTTCAGCAGCATGGTTTTACCTGTTTTAGGTTGTGCTACTATCATGGCACGTTGTCCTTTTCCAATTGGCGAAAATAAATCTACGACCCGAGTGGAAATGGTAGATCCTTTTCCCGCAAGATTAAATTTTTCCTCGGGAAAAAGCGGTGTTAAATATTCAAAAGCTACGCGATCTTTAATGAACGCCAAATCTCTTCCATTGACTTCCAAAGGTTTTTGTAGCGAAAAGTATTTTTCGCCTTCTTTCGGCAACCGAACAATTCCTTTTACAGTATCGCCTGTTTTCAAACCAAAATTGCGGATCTGTGAGGTAGATACATAAACATCATCTGGAGAAGAAATGTAGGAAAAATCAGAAGATCGGAGAAACCCGTAATTGTCCGGCAAAATTTCCAGAACTCCCTCAATAATCACTAAACCGTCAAAATTAAATTCCTTTTTGGATTCTGTTTCCTGCTGAACTTCAGTATTTTTTTGTTGATTGGAGTTTTTATGCTGTGTGTGTTGATGATGCTGTTTCGCACCGCTGTTGCCTTGGTTGGGATGCTGAGGTTTTGGCTGGGCTGCCGTTTCGGCATTTTCTTTCTTTTCCGGTTTATCTGAAGTTGGGGAAAGAGGTTTATCCGAAGGTTTTGGTATTTCAGCATCGGTTTTCTTTCCTACCCTCTGCCTTTTCTTTCTTTCTGAGGAAGGGATGGTTTCCTCCGATTGAACAGGTATTTGAGCTTGTACTTCCAGTGGAGCAGGATTAGGTTTTTCAGGAACTGGCAGTTTATCTGTCTTTTTTTCAGATTTTTCAGAATCGGCAACAGTTACCTCTTTAGCCTTGGGTGTACTCCGTTTTCTAGGAGTTGTCTTTTTTTCAGGCTCGGAAGTTTTGGGTGATTCTTCGTTTTGTACTGCATTCTCGGTAGCAAGGTAATATTCTTTGGCTATTTTGGTATTGGAAGCCTGAAAATCCAGTATGGCGAAAATGATGGTATCAGGATCGCTGTTTTTGGTTACTTTCACGCCCAAATCTTTGGCAATTTTGGTCAGTTCCGAAATGGATTTAGACCTTAGCGTTTCTAAGTTGAACATATAAGATGATAGGTATGTTTTCGTAAAAAATGTTGTTGTTGTAAGATAGTTGATAAGAAAACAAGTCGGGCGACTTTTTTCCAAGGGATCTGTACTGCAAATCTACACTTATTTTTGAATTGTACAAAATTTGTGCTATTTTTGCCGTCTATTTGCTGAAAATGTTACAAAGAATACAGACTGTTTTCCTTTCCATTGCTGCATTATCTGCTGCTGCCTTACTTTTTACCGCAGGAGATGCGGTACTTTTTGGGAGCCAATATATGGTAATGGCGATAGGTTCGTTTTCCCTTATTCTTGCCATCATTTCTATTTTCAGCTATAAACAAAGACAAAGACAACTCATGTTGAATATGTTCAACTTGTTTATAAACGTTTTGTTGATTGGTGTACTGATGTACTGGCTGCTTAATTTATCTGGAGGAATTTCTTTTCCTGAGAAAGGTATTGAGCCCGTCTTTCCTGTGATAGCGATATTTTGTCTTTTTATGGCAAATATTTACATCCGCAGAGATGAAAGGCTCGTAAAATCTGTTGACAGACTTCGGTAACCTTACAACGATTTTTTTGAGTGTGAACAGTTCCTTTCGGGGAGCTGTTTTTTATTTTTTTAAAGTTGGGAATTATTTATTGCTCAAAATAACCGATTTCATCGCTTTTACTTTTTTTTAACGTTTGAATGTGTCACAAAATTTTGGTATTGTTCTGTTGCCAGTCCATAAAGCGCATTTTTTTGTTATAATCGATACGAATTTCCAATACTATAGTTTTTAGTCAACGGTGCACCCAAGCAACAACGCGACGAATCTTAAAGTTGTTAATCTTGAAGTATAATACACTTCAAAAAACCACTACCTTTGCGCTATGAAACAGTTTTCATCGAAACGCAGCGTCCAGATTCTGGCACACCTTCTGGAAGCCTATGGAATCAGGCATTTTATTATTTCTCCAGGTTCGCGCAATGCACCTATTTCTATTCATTTTTCGGAAACAGAAAGTTTCAACTGTTACAGCATCGTGGATGAAAGAAGTGCCGGTTTTGTAGCCATCGGAATGGCAAAAAGCCTGAAAAATCCCGTGGCAGTAACATGTACCAGCGGCTCTGCAGTTGCCAATTATTATCCCGCTGTTACCGAGGCTTTTTATCAGAACGTTCCATTATTACTGTTGACAGCAGACCGGCCTGTGGATTTTGTAGATTTATTCGACGGACAAACGATCAGGCAAAATAATCTTTTTCACCAACACAGCTACGGAGATTTCCAGTTGAAGGAAGATGACGAGGAAGATGCAGATGAACACAACTTTGAGATCGTGAAAAAAGCCATCGAACTTTGCCTGGAAAAGCAGGGTCCGGTGCACATCAACATTCCGCTTTCAGAACCACTGTACGAACTGGTTTCCGAACTTCCTTTGTTTCCAGAAGTAGAAAATACCATCCAAAAGAAAAATTATAATTTACCGTCCGTACTTACTGCAGACTGGAACGTTTCCAAAAGAATTCTCATTTTAACCGGAACCTCGGATTACAGCGAGGAACTTCAGATGCAACTTACGCAACTGGTGAAAAATCACAGCGCGGTGGTTTTAACAGAAACCAATTCCAATCTAAATAACGAAAAATTCTTTTCTCATATCGACCGTTATGTTTTTGGTTTCGATGAAGATGACTTTAAAAAATATGCACCCGATTTGCTAATCACAATCGGGCAAAATGTTGTTTCTAAAAAAGTAAAACAATTTCTCAGAAAAGCCAAACCCAAAAATCATTGGCATATTGATGAATATTGGCAGCCCGATACTTACTTTTCGCTTACGCAGCAAGTTTCTGTAAAACCGGAAGTTTTTTTCAGAAAACTACTGAAAACCATCAATCTAGAACCTCAATCTTATTTTAACCTCTGGGATGTTCTGAGAGAGAAAAAAGATAAAAAACATCAGCAATATACCTTACAAGCAGGATTTTCCGATTTCTATCTTTTCAAATTGCTGTCAGAAAAAACGCCGCTGAACTATAACATTCATTTCAGCAACAGCTCGGCCATTCGGTATGCGCAACTTTTTGATTTTCAAAAATATAAACTGTACTGTAATCGAGGAACCAGTGGAATAGACGGCTCTACATCCACTGCGATGGGTTTTGCGATGGCAGATAAAAATCCGGTGCTTTTGATCACTGGCGAACTCAGTTTTTTTTACGATATAAACGGCTTATGGAATCAATATATTCCGCCTTACACTAGAATTGTAATATTCAATAACGGTGGGGGCAATATTTTTAAAATTATTCCCGGGCCCTCAAAAGCCAGCAATGCATTAGACGAGTTTATTGCTACTTCACACAATTTGAATGCAAAACATTTGGCGCAACATTTTGGTTTTGAATATATAAAAGTACAAGATGACGGTACAATTGAAAGAGTTTTAGACGGTTTTTTCCGGGCTGGTGAAAAACCGAAAATCCTAGAAGTAATCACTCGGGAAACTGAAAATGCTCAGATTCTTAAAAATTATTTTGAATATCTAAAAGACTGATTCTCCGATGTTGCTATTCGAGAATTTTTTCAATTGGATATATAGCTCCGGAATTCATGTCATTCAGCGCATTGATCATTCTGAAATGAGAAAACGTTTTCAAATTTTGAACCGTGATTGGTGTTTCTTTAATTATTTTTTTTTTCAGAAGAAATTGTCGCTGTACTCCGTTCAGAAGAAATGTAGACGGTGTAAACCATTTTTCATTTTTCAGGAAAATAAGATTGCTGAAAGAAGTATCCGTAATGTTTTCATTTTGTACGATAATAATTTCGTCAGTTATTGCTTTCGATTTTAATTCATTTAAAAACTGTCGGTTTTCATACTTAAAGTTATATTTAAAATCAGTAGCATCGATCAGTTGAAAATCAATAAAATTAGGAGCAGTATAAGCTTGAATTTCACCTGTGTAATTTCCATCTAAATCATATACCACCCGAAACTTGAATAGACCGTTTCCATAAAGCTGAAGTTCTCTGGAAATTTTCAGCAAATCCGGAGGATTCTCTTTTTTAAAATGTTTAAAAGTATCATTCACCCTCTTTTGATGATATTCCATCAGAAAGATTTTTTGATCTTCAACTTTGACGCTTTCAATGAACCGGAACATAAATTTTGTTTTTCATTTCCTGATATTCATCTTCCAGATTGCTCAAATGCGTTATGCCGCCGCCGCTTTTAAAATAAAGCGTTTCATTTTCTTTTTCTATGAAGCGAATCATCACACAACTGTCGAGATTGTCGCCATCAAACCAACCGCAAACACCTGTGTACCAGCCTCTTTCATGCCCTTCTGCTTCCAAAATAATTTCGAGCGTCCTAGGTTTTGGCGCACCCAGAATAGAACCAGCCGGAAGCAAAGTTTTCATAATAGTTCCGATTTTCCCAAGAATTTCAGGCTTTAAAATTCCTGAAATTTCCGAACTCATAGCGTACAAATTTTTTTGTCGGGTTTGAATGAAATCTATTCGCTGAAATTCTTCCACTTTCACCTCATCAGCTACCATGCTTAAATCGTTTCGTAGCAAATCAACAACCGTGTAATGTTCAGCTTTTTCTTTAACATTATTTTTCAGCATTTCTGCTGCATTTTGAAGTGACGCATCTATTGTACCTTTCATGGGATGGGTGAAAATTCTGTTATTCCGCACTTCTACAAAAGTTTCGGGCGAAAAAAACACCCACTGATCCTGATATAAAACTTTATATTTTGCTTTAGAAATGTAAAAAATTTCCTTCAGCGAAAGATTGGTTTTTATTCTTGTTTTTCTGGTATAATTAGTAAGATACGAATTTCCCAGTTTCAGATTTTTCTGAACGTGGTCAAATCCTTTTTGGTACGATCTCTGAGATTCTGGATACGCTGTAAATTCACTCAGTTCCGGCAAAACTTCCGGTAATTCAACATTTTTGAAATGAGGGAAATCAATCAGAATTCCGGAATTTGACAATTCTTCACGAGTAAATATTATAATGTTCTCCGATAAAAAATCGATTATAAAAAAGTAAGGAATTTTCTCCCGGGAAAGGGTGTCCATTCTGTCAAAAGCCGGATGAAAACCTGTAATCATGAAACAAAAATAATTTATTTAGCCTTACTTTTGTGCAAAATTAAAAAGATGAACGGAAACAATCCAGAAAAAGTCGGAATATCCACGATTATTGGAGAAGCATTTTCCTATTGGACAAGAACGTTGATGTACCAGGTAATGTTCAGCCTTATTTATATTTCGATACTCATTACGGTGCTGTTTTATTTTGCCGAGTATTATGGAATTATGGAGGATTATCTGGCCAGTATGGCTGAACTTCAAAACGGAAGGGAAGCGTATACAGAAGCGCAGAAAAAAATAATTTCTAATCCGAATTATGGTAATTTTTCCTGGGTTATTATCGGTGTCCTGGTCTTTCTTTTTCCTTTAAACATGGGGCTTTTTAAAATTTATAGAAAACTTGATCTGAAAGAACCGCTCGTAGTACAAGATCTGTTTGCAGGATATGCGGGTATTAATTTTTTCAATTATGCCAGTTATTATTTTTTCTGGTTTATGGTATTTAGTCTCACTGCGCCTACGGTTTTTCTTGGAATTATCTGGGTAGGCATTACGCTTTTCAGTGCGCCTTTAATGTTTTTCAGAAATCTGAGGATTTTTCAAACATTGAATTTTAATATTACGGCTTGGAAAAGGTTTTTTCCATTAATTTTTGCTGGAATTCTTTTTTCTATGGTTTTCAAATTTGTCGGCATAATCACGATAGTTGGCATTCCATTTACATTTGCTTTCACCAATGCGATGATTTATGTCCTTTATAAAAAAATATTCCGGGAAGAAGAACAGCCTGTATCGCAATAAATAAATTTGCTTCAATTTCAGCAAATTCATTTTAGGATGAACATTATTTGTACATTTGATTTGTTTAACATGAAGCCAAAATAGTTAAGTATGCCCAACAGAAAATACCAGATCAGCGGAGTAAAAATAAAACAGGTGTTCTTGTTGTTGATTATTACGATGTTGGTAATCCTCATCGTTTCTAATCTTTACATGTTTCTTCCGGCACTTTTAGGAGCACTTACTTTATACATTGTTTGCCGGAATTTCAATTTTTATCTTCAGGAAGAAAAAGAATGGAAGCCTGTATGGGCATCTTTGCTGATTATTTTTTTGGGCATTATCGTTTTGGTGATTCCTGTATATCTTTTGGTGGATTTAATCATCGAACGGATTGGTGATTCCAAAGAATATCTGGAGAAATTCAATGTTTTTCTCGATAAAATTCACGATTATGTTTACCAGAAAACGAATATTGATATCCTAAGTAAGGAAAACCTGGACAAGGTAAAAGAAATGGTGAGCAGGTATTCCACATCGGCCGTCAGCGGAACCTTCAATACAATTTCCGTAATTGCAGCGATGTTCTTCATGTTATATTTTATGTTGGAAAAGCCCAGATTCTTTGAAAAGCTGGTTGCTTCTGCAGCACCTTTAAAAAAGGCTAACATCAATCTTATCGGTAAGAAATTTAGAAGATTGGTGATTGCAAACGCAGTGGGTATTCCGGTGGTGGCTTTAGGTCAAGGCCTAGTAGCATTAATTGGTTATTTGATTTTCGGGGCACCCAGCCCTGTTCTTTTGTTTGCATTAACCGCCGTTGCATCTATGATTCCGATTGTAGGAGGGGCACTCGTTTATGTGCCAGTAGGAATTTTCATGATTGCGGAAGGAGACGCATTTGGAGGAGTTGGAGTCTTGCTTTACTGCCTGATTATTGTAGGACTTACGGATAATATCATGAGATTTACTTTGCTTAAAAAACTGGAAAACATACATCCGCTGAATACGGTTTTTGGAATTATTCTCGGACTGAATCTTTTTGGTTTTATCGGACTGGTCTTCGGGCCCATTTTGGTTTCTATGACTGTATTGCTGATTCAGGTATACAGAGACGAATTTTCCGATGATGAAACGCCAGAATTGGAACTTCCGGAGCCCAAAGAAATTGAAGAGAAAATTGATTTAACGATTTAAATGAAAGGAAATGTCACAAAAATTCAAAGAATTAATTCAATCTGAAAGACCAGTACTTATTGATTTTTTTGCAACATGGTGCGGGCCATGCAAGGTGCAGTCGTCAGTTCTTACTACAGTGAAAGAAAATATAGGCGACTTGGCCAGAATCATAAAAATAGATGTAGATCAGTATCCCGCTATTGCAGCAGAATACGGTGTTCGTGGAGTTCCTACTTTGGCCGTTTTCAAAAATGGCGAACTTCTATATAAGCAAAGCGGTGTTCATGATGTGAATACACTTACAAAACTGCTAACACAGTTTTCCGAAAGTTAAAATTTATTTGATTTCAAATACATCGCGATCATCTAAAAACCTGAAATGTTTCCGAAAATCAATTAGTTTTTCAAGATCAATTTCAGCTGAAATTATATCGTATTCTTTTTGTGAAACTTGGCTGCCATCGGCAAAAAAACAGTGGGAACTTTCTTTATAAAATAACCCGTTCCCATCAGTACCAATTCTGTTTAGCCCAAAAACATACGCCTGATTTTCGATAGCGCGCGCTTTTAACAGATGTTGCCAAGCTCCTACTCTTTTCTCAGGCCAGTTGGCCACGTACAGTATCAGATCATAATCACCATTATTACGGGAGAAAACCGGAAACCGCAGATCATAACAAATCTGGAGCAAAATCCGAACACCTTTGTATTGAGTAACGATTCTTTCTTTTCCTGCAGTGTACACATTATTTTCGCCAGAATAAGAAAAAAGGTGTCTTTTATCGTAATGGGTGTAATTTCCTGAAGGTTCCACGAGATACATTCTATTGTAAAATTTTTGATTTTCGTGTACAGACACACTTCCGCATACTGCAGCATTCTTATTTTCCGCAAAACTCTTCATCCAGTTCAGGGATTCCTGATTTCTGTCCGCAATTTCTTCAGGTTCCATACAAAATCCAGTGGGAAACATTTCAGGAAGCAAAAACAGGTCGCCTTCCCGATTTTGGAGCGCATTTTCAATGTTCCGAAAATTTTCAATTTTATCTTTCCAATGTATATCTTGGTTGAGCCCTATAATTTTCATTTGCATTAGATTTTATATTCAATAAAGATAGTGCAATTCCGTGATACAGGCTGTTCTTATTGTTTTGGTCTTATTTTTGTTTACTTGATTACTGATTTTTCAAACAGTTGTTCGCTGATTTTTAAAACTCATACTCAAACATCGAATTAAAATAAACATTAAAAATTTACTATTATGAAAAAGCTATTTTCAGCAGTAATGTTAGGAGCTGCACTTCTTTTAGGAACTCAATTTACAAATGCACAAACCTACAGAACAGGTGCCGGATTATTGATTGATGTCGGTGATGGATCTACTTTGGTGGGGCCACATCTGAAGCATTTTTTTTCAGGAAATAATGCCGGTGAATTTTCCATTTTATTCGGAGGAGATATGACCACGGTTCAAGCGTTGTACCAATACCATCAGCCTTTCAGTGGTGCCGCAGGTTTGATGTGGTATGTAGGAGCCGGTCCAGCAGTAAGTTTTGGTGATGGAGATTCCGCATTTTCCATTGTTCCGGTTGCCGGTTTAGATTATAAAATTTCTGGTGCTCCCTTAGATATTTCTTTTGACTGGAGACCAAGAATTTGGTTCGGAAGCGGGAATTCAGATTTCCTAGCCGGCAGATTCGGAATAGGATTAAGATTTACATTCTAAATAACGCTTCATAAAAAGAATACAAGGTTCTCAATTTAGAGAACCTTTTTATTTGGGATCCCTTTGATAATTACTACATTTGCAAATTAATTTAAACACTTGATGGAATTAGCAATTCAGATATTTCAATTCATTCTCAGCATATCTATTTTAGTACTACTTCATGAACTCGGGCATTTTCTGCCGGCAAGATGGTTCAGAACTAGGGCAGAAAAGTTTTTTCTGTTTTTTGATCCCTATTTTTCGCTTTTTTCTATGAAGAAGATTAATGGCCAATGGAAATTTAAATTTCTTTCAAAAAATCTTCCTGATACAGAAACCATTTTGGTAAATGGCGAAAGCAAAGAAGTGCCTGTCAATATTGAAAATTTACCGGAAGACGACTGGAGAAAGCATCCCGAAAGCACTAAATATGGAATAGGCTGGCTTCCGTTAGGCGGTTATGTGAAAATCGCCGGAATGGTGGATGAAAGCATGGACACTGAACAGCTTAAAAAACCTGCAAAGCCGTGGGAGTTCAGGAGCAAACCGGCATGGCAAAGACTGATTATCATGCTGGGTGGTGTTACAGTAAATTTTTTCCTTGCGTGGATTATCTATTCATGCCTTAGTTTCTTTAACGGCGAATCATATCGTTCATTAAATAAATTTGAAAATGGAATCGGCGTAACGGAATCCGGAAGAAAAATGGGTTTTCAGAACGGGGATAAAATCCTGAAAGTGGACGGAAATCCTGTGGAACGTTTCGAAACGGCATCGCTTAATATCCTTTTCAGCAATGACGTTACTGTAGAAAGAAATGGCCGGGAAATTACTTTTCCTGTGAACGAGGATGGAATTGCTGAAGTAATCAGACAGAGGGAAGTGAGACTATACCTCATGCCAAGATTTAAGACCGTAGTAGATTCTATTTTGCCGAAAAGCCCTGCACAAGCAGCAGGTTTACAGAAAGGCGATAAAATCATTTCTGTAAACGGAAAAGATGTACAGTATTTTGACGAACTATCGGATGAACTTTCTCAAAATAAGGGTCATAAAATTACACTGGGAATTCAAAGAAATAATGATCTTGCAACCGTAGAAGCTCAGGTCAACAAGGAAGGAAAGCTCGGATTTGCGTTTGATGCCAGAGAACTGGTGGCTGCTGATGAAAAAACAAGAGCCGTTCAGGAATATACTTTTTTTCAGTCAATACCCAGAGGACTGGAAAGGACAATAGACGCACTTACTACCCAAGTGAAGCAGTTCAGAATTATTTTTAATTCCAAAATACAGGGCTATAAAAATGTGGGCGGCCCCATCGCTATTGTGAAAATGATGCCTATAGAAAAGTCTGAGACTGGTGCACTGAGCATTAATTGGCCTGCATTCTGGAGTTTCACAGCTATGTTTTCTGTTTGGCTTGCCTTTCTGAACCTTATTCCAATTCCCGGATTGGACGGCGGACATGTAATGTTCACCCTATGGGAGATCATTACAGGAAGGCCGGTACCTCAGAAAATCCTGGAGCACGCACAAATGATTGGAGTTATTTTCCTATTAGGACTGATGCTTCTTATTTTTGGAAATGACATTTTCAAGCTCTTCACAGGAAAACTATAATTTTTCCCAAAAAAGATTTGTGCAATATTGAAAAACATATTATATTTGCACACGCTTAACAAAAGAAAAGCATTCCTCCTTAGCTCAGTTGGTTAGAGCATCTGACTGTTAATCAGAGGGTCGCTGGTTCGAGCCC
>JAEYOX010000077.1 GCA_023411265.1 Bacteroidota bacterium
CTTTAGAGGTAGGTTATGTTAGTGATGTTACGGATTGGAATAGTTTCGTGAATATCCAGACTTTAGATATTACCAATACTGCTTATAATGACAGTTATTATAGCGTACTAATTCCTTCCTGGATACCCTCCAACGCTAGACTTGCAATAAAGAACGTAGCAGACGCTAAGTCCTATTATTGGGATGACGTTTATTGGGAGCCAATTCCAACTTGTTTTTCCCCTACGAATCCGGTATTGGTTGGCGCCACTTTTACCTCGTTAGATATCTCATGGTCTGCACCAGTTAATTCTCCAACACCAGTACAGGAGTATGAGTATTATATTTCTACGAGCAATACTCCGCCAACATCTTCTACGGTAGCCACTGGAACGAGTACTACGACCTCTGCGCTCATCAATACAGGCCTTACTCCGGAAACCTTATATTATATTTGGGTAAGATCAGTATGTTCCGCTACAGATAAGAGTGAATGGAGCCCGGTACTTCAGGCTACCACCGGATATTGATCACCAGTAGTAGGGACTTCCACTACCTATTACTTAGCAACCATGACCACCACGGGTGCAACAGCGGATCTGAATTATACCGCCACTTCGTATGCGCCCTACGTGAACAATGCGGCCACGTCCAGTATTTCGGCGTATCCGACGCAAAGTTTTGATATTTTATTAGATGGTTCAGGAACAAGTACTTATTATTATTATGTCTGGGTTGACTGGAATAATAATATGAGTTTCGAGGATGCTGGAGAAAAAATCATCTCCGCGGATGCATCTTACCTTGCAACCTACACAGGCACTCTGACCATCCCTGCAGGAACGCCATTTGGTTCCTACAGAGTAAGAGTCGGTATGTCCTATAGTGGTGTAATAGATTCATCATGCGGATCAGGCAGAAATGGAAACTTTGTAGACCTTACCCTGAATGTCATAGCGCCACCATCCTGCGTTGCGCCTACGAATATTCAGGTAAGTAATGTAACCCATGACAGTGCCACTGTTTCCTGGGATGCTTCAGTAACGCCTCCGGCAATGGGCTATGATGTGTATTACAGCATTACCAATACGCCGCCAACGGCTACTACCGTACCTCAGGTGCTGAATGCTCCAGGGCTTTCTGCGAACATCACTGGTCTGACACCGATTACCACTTACTATGTATGGGTAAGATCGCACTGTGGTTCTGCAGATCAGAGTTTGTGGACTTCGGTTCCAGTAACCGCGATAACGCTGTGTCAGCCACCGGCCATTACCGGAACTACTTCCAGTACTTCTGCTACACCGATGTGTATGAATGATACCGCCACACTGACAGCTACTGCTGATGCAGGAGCCAATATTATCTGGTACGATGCGCCAACAGGCGGAAATGAAGTGGGAACCGGAGCAACCTTTACTACTCCGGCGCTGACAGCATCTACCAATTATTATGTTGCAGCCTCATTCGGTGGAACGCAAAGTGCGGCTCTTACGAATGCCACTTCTACCAGCGGATATACACAGGAAGCAGGTTTGTTCTTTGATGCCTCTGCTTCTTTCGTACTGGAAGGTGTTTATGTATACCCAATCGGAACAGGCGCGGGTGATGTGGTAATTGCTTTACAGGACGGAAATGTCTCTCCGGCAGTGACCCTTCAGACCGTGACCGTGAATCTTACCGGAACAGCTGCACCTTACGTAAAAACTTATGTTCCCCTTAACTTCAACATCGTTCCAGGAACGAATTATAAACTCATGATGATGAGTAGATCAGGGGGAGTAAGCAGTCTGATAAGAGAATCCGGCTCAGCTTGGGGAACTTATCCTTTAACTGTACCTTCGGTGATGTCTATCACTAATGGTAACTGCTGTTCAGGAAATACCACTTCTACTTCCTATTATTATTTCTACGACTGGCAGATTTCTACCAAGTGCGAAGGTGCCAGAGTAGCGGTAGCGGTAGATGTAAATACAGCATGTAGCTTAAGTACTTCAGAGATTTCGAAAGATGACCAATCTGTAAGGGTATATCCAAATCCATTTACGGATGTGATTACTATTTCAGATGCGAAGAATCTGAAATCCGTTACCGTAATGGATGCTTCAGGAAGAATGGTGAAAACCATCGCCAATCCGGGCGCACAGATTCACTTAGGTGAACTGAAATCCGGACTGTATCTTCTGAATCTTCGATATGCAGACGGAAACACCACAACGGTGAAAGTCATCAAGAGATAATTCTTGATAGCCACTTATAGTACTGCCATTTGGCATCTATAAAGTGTGATTTTATAAAGCCGTCCCGATCATCATCGGGGCGGTTTTTATTTTATTGCGGAGTGGATTTATAAAATAAATTGGTAATTTTGTTAGTCCCGTCATGATCTTAATGGAACCGGAAACACAAGGAGCCCGGGGCAAAAGTGAGATATTACCTGACACAGGGATGAATAATTAAAAAACGAAAGCGATGATTCAATTTAAGCCGGTTCAGCGCAATAATCCCCGCGATAAAAATGCGCCCATGAAATATTATCCTCAACTGAAGAAAACCGGGGAGGTAGATTTTATGAAACTTGCAGAAGAACTCAGCAATTCATCTACATTAAACCCTGTGGATATGCGGGCAGTACTGCACGGCTTGGAAAATATGCTGATCAAATATCTCAAAAACGGCTACACCGTAAAGTTCGGAGATCTGGGTAACTTTCGTCCTTCCTTAGGCGGAAGTGGTGAAGATGCTCCTGAACTCCTCAATGCCAATAATGTCAGCAAAGTGAAAATCATTTTTTCGCCGTCACCCAACCTGAAAGAAGTGATGAAAAAAGCACCTTTACAGAAGGTCAACCTATGATATGTTTTTAGTTCTTTTAAAAATACTATATATTTTTTTAAAGCTGGTCAGCGTTTCTTTAAATCGTACGATGATGATTCAAAAAGCTGGTCAGGTTTTTCATAAAGTCTGGTCAGGTTTTGACGATTGCCCGGGAAAAACTTTTTTTATTGGTCTTCAAAAAATCAGGAACCACAGAGGGCCAATATGATTTTTACCTTGTTCGGAAACGGAACAGATGCCCAACCTTGCTAAGCCACCCTCATTATAAGGTAATGTAACAACTAAGTAATCTATCCGCACTATCTATTGATACATTGATACATTGATAGATTGGTACATTGTTCAATTCTAGTACACTTTTATTTTTTCACGGCTCAGTGCCGAATTTCTGCCCTTCGGTATGAAAAATTATTATTTAAACTGAAACTGCGATACATTTGTATCAGAAAGATCAACATGTCACTAAAAAGTTTTAAAATCATTTTGTGGATTACGTTTCTGACCGGAACCGTCATCTTTGCCTTTTTTACTCCTGAAAAGAACGTTGAGACTTATGTGTTGAATATTCTGATTGCCGGCTTATACAGCACGACGATTGCTTTTGGAAATGGGATTGTCAATACATGGCTGTCGCGCCACTTTTCCTGGGTAGAGCACACCAAAACCCGTGCAGGACTCGGTATTTTGGCTACGCTTATCGTAAATGTTGTGCTGGTGCTTTTCTGTAATTACATCAATATGATCGTGATTCAGGAAATGGAATTCACAGGCTTTTTTACTGGAAACATGGGTTTTTTCAACTGGCTGGGGATTAATATTGCATTGCTGATTTCAGCCCTTCTCCATGCCAAAGGCTTCATCGAAGAATGGAAAAAATCTACCCGCAAAGAGGTCGTGGAACAGAAACTGATCGCACGATCGGCCAATGCACAGTTTGAGAGTCTGAAAAATCAACTGGACCCGCATTTTCTGTTTAATTCCCTGAATGTCTTGAGTGCACTGATTGATGAAAATCCGCACCAGGCACAGCATTTTGCAGGCGCCATGTCGAAGATTTACCGGTATGTTCTGGAACAGAAGGACAAGGAACTCGTTACAGTGGAAGAAGAAATAGACTTTGCGAAAACCTACTGCGAGCTTCTCGAAACCCGTTTTGAAGACAGTGTAAGTTTCCGTTTCGATGTGGCCGAGCAGGATTTAAAATCTTTTGTGGTACCGCTTTCCCTGCAGTTGTTGCTGGAAAACTGCATCAAACATAATTTTGCAACTTCACAGAAACCGCTGCGAGTTCAAATATATTCCGAAAACGGATTTCTGTTCATCGAAAACAATCTGCAGGCACGAGAGCAGGTGAAAGAAAGTGCCGGCATAGGACTGTCGAATATCGTTCAGCGCTACGCACTTTTAACTTCAGAACATGTTTTCATTGAAAAATCTGCGGACTTTTTTCGCATCAGAATACCTATACTAACCCAAAAAATAGCTGTTATGACTACACAAAATTCGGATGAATCGCTGGCCTACGAGCGGGCTTCCAAAAGAGTGAGAGAACTGAAAGGCTTCTACGGAAACCTCATTTCGTACTGCCTTGTTATCCCTTTCCTGATCTTCGTCAATTTGTACACTGTTCCGCAATATCATTGGTTCTGGTGGCCGATGTTAGGATGGGGAATCGGCCTGGTGTCCCATGCGTTTCAGGTGTATGGCATCGGGCGGCAATGGGAAGAGAAGCAAATTCAGAAAGTTTTAGAAAAAGAAAAAAATGGAAACTTCTGAACCTGAACATGTACGGTGTCGCGCAGTTCGAAAAAGAACGAGAGAAATTGTGAGATTTTACATCCACCTGGCGGTGTACCTGTATGCGAATCTCGTGATCCTGTTCAGTTTCTTGTTAAATATAGCCCCGGAATCCAGCACGAAGCCCGGTTTCCATTTCATCGTTTTCGTGCTGTGGGGAGCATTGATCATCATCCACGCCGTGCATCTATTTCTGCCCGAAATCAGAAAATGGGAAACCCGCAAGACAGAAGAATTGACACATCAATATTTAAAAAATACACATTATGGAAAATCCTGACCACAACAGGGAAAGATATTTAGCTGCAAAACGCCGTGTGAAAGAAATGAAGTCGTTTTATATCCATGCAACGGTGTACGTTATTATTAATATGTTTATCATTGTACGGAATGTTAGGGACGGCGGTCATTGGGCGGACATGAATAATTACTGGACCGCTCTTTTCTGGGGAATCGGTTTGCTGGCCCATGCGATCAGCGTTTTTATGCCGCGCTTCTTTCTGGGAAAAGATTGGGAAGAAAGGAAAATAAAAGAACTGATGGATAAATACAGACAGTAAAACAAAATTGATGATTCGAACCGTTATTATTGAAGACGAAAAACCGGCAGCCAGAAAACTGGCAAGATTACTGAGTCTGTTTCCGGAAATTGAGGTGATGAATACCCTGCATTCCGTGCAGGAAAGTGTAGCCTGGCTGTCTGAAAACGACCATCCGGATCTGATCTTCACCGATATTGTGTTGGGAGACGGTCTGTCGTTTGATATTTTTGAACAGTTGCCTGCCAAAAGTTTCCTGATTTACACTACCGCTTTCGATCAGTACACTTTAAAAGCATTCAAACTGAACTCTATCGACTATCTTCTCAAACCTATTTCCGAAGAAGACCTTCGCCAGGCCATAGATAAATA